>JBOHEE010000229.1:0-12802 GCA_050700895.1 Nitriliruptorales bacterium
ATCGGCCCCGCCCGGCTTCGTGGCCTGACCCGGCTTCAGGTGTGGCGCTTCGCCCTCAGCGAACCGGTGGTCCTGCTCGTCGCCGCCCTGCCTGCCGGGGTCGCGGCCGGCTGGTTGCTCACGGCGACGCTGTCGCCGCGGCTGTTGGGACCCGACATCCCGGTGACCGTGGACTGGGTGGCATGGGTCGCGGCCGGTGGCGCGGTCGCGGGCGGGCTGCTCGCGGCCGCACTCGCCGCCCGCACCACCGTGACCGCTCCGGTCACCGAGCAGTGGCGCCGGTCGCGAACCCCGGCGCAGCGACGCAGCTGGGTTCCCGACGCGATCGTCCTCGCCCTCATCGCAGCCGGCCTCATCGAACTCACCGCCGCCGGTGTGGTCACCGACCCGTCCCGCCAGCACGCCACCGCGCTCCTGGTCCCCGCACTGCTGGCCGTGGGGGCCGCGCTCCTCGCCGCCCGCGTGTTGCCGCGGGCGTGTCGCGCCACCTTCGAGGTGACCCGCCGCCGCGGCGGGCTCGGCGCCTTCCTCGCACTGCGACGGATCGGACGCGCACCGGGGACCGCGAACACGGTGATCGTGCTCACCGCCGCGTTCGGTCTCGCGACCTTCGCCGTGGCCACCTGGACGACCACCGCTCGCAACCACCGCGAGGTCGCACGCACCCACAACGGCGCCGACACCGTCCTCACCGTCGCGCTGCCGAGAGGCATCACGCTCCCCGAGCTCGTCGACCGTGCCGACCCCAGCGGCCGGTCGGCAGCCGGCGTCGCCATCAGCGACCGAGGCGCCCGCCTGCTCGCGGTCGACACCGACCGGCTCGCCCACGTCGCGTACTGGCGACCACACTTCGCCGACCAGCCACTCGACGAGCTGCTGGCCCGGCTACGGCCTGCGGTCGCCCCACCGGTCATGCTGTCGGGAGACGCGATCCGGGTGACCGTCGACGCCGACGACGTGCCCGACCCCGAGTTCGACCTCTTCGTCGACCTTCACCTGTCGGATGAGATCGGCCGGCGCCGGCTCACGGCGGAACGCAGCCCCTCCGAGCCGCAGGTCTTCGTCCGTGCGCTGTCCCGGAGTTGCCTCGACGCCTGCGAGCTGCGCGGCCTCGCGGTCAGGGCCGCCGCTCAGCGCCCGCAAGGCGAGGAGGCACCCGCGCGCAGCAGCCCGTGTCGATCCAAGTCGTCGAGCGGGCGACGCGGTGGCGGCAGCTCCACCCCGTCATGCAGGACTCCGAGACCCACCGCTGCCTGGAACTCACCCAGGAACGCGGCCGCCTGATCGAAGAACGCGAACGGGTCGAACGACGGCTCGCCCGGGTCCAGTCCGAGCTGGACGAGCGTGACACGCGGCTCGGCCGGTGGCGCAACCGCGACGAGCTCGCCTGGCTCCGAGGCGACCACAAGATGGCCGCCCAACGCCTCGAGGCCATCGACTCCGAACTCGGGCGGATTGACGACCGGCTCGCCACGCTGCCCCCACCCCAGCAGGTCGCCGCCCTCCGCGACGAGTACCGCGACCTCGCCATCGCCCTCCACGACGAAGCACAACAGCGGGTCGACGGCTTCACCCGCCACTGCCCCGCCTACCTGCTCACCACCATCGGCGAAGCCCCGCCCGAGTTCCGCGGCCGCAGCCGCTGGCAGGAAGCCGCCCTCCGCGTCGAGCACTACCGCATCCGCTGGAACATCACCGACCCCATCCGCCCCCTCGGCGACGAACCCACCAACCCCCACCAGGCCAACGAGCACCGGCTCGCCGCCGCCAGACTCGACGAGGTCCACCGCGACCTCCTCGAAGAACGCACGGCACAACGCGGGCTCAGCCGCAGCCGCGGAATCTCGCTCAGCCGATGAGATATCCACAAGGACGGGCACCGCCGCGCGGGCCGGCGCGACCCGAAAAAGGAACGCTGGGACACCAGGAGTCCCGCACGAGCGCGAGAACGGGAGTAGGCGATGAGTGGCTGGATCCGCGACTACAAGCTCAAGAACGGCGAGACGCGCTGGGCCTACGGCTATCGCTGGCAGGACCCGGTGACCGGCCGGACGCGGTCGACGACGAAGCGAGGGTTCACGAGGAAGCGAGACGCGGAGACGGCCCTCCGAAAGGTTCTCATCGGGATCGACGAGGGAACGCACGTTGAGCCATCCAAGATCACGGTCGCCGAGTGGGCAGACGAGTTCCTCGAGTCGATCGAACCGACCGGCAAGGGTGGCCGTCGCCACCGTGGGAAGGTCGGCATCGGAACGCACGCGACCTATCGGCAGTACCTCGAGACCTACGTGGTGAGGCGGTGGGGCCAGCGGAGGCTCGCTGACATCACGGCCCGCGACATCGACAAGCTGTACGACCATCTCGAACGCGAGGGCGGCCGTTCCGGCACGGGCCTGAGCCCGAAGACAGTGGCGAACCTCCACGGCGTCCTGTCGCAGTTCTTCAAGGCGGCCGTCAGACGCGACCCGCCCGTCCTCGCGCGCAACCCGCTGGAACGTGTCGCCGCTCCGAAGCCCAACGACCCTGACACCGCGATCTGGGATGCGGCGGAGCTCGGACGGTTCGTCGAACACGTCACTCTCAACGACCCGGACCGTCTCGCGGGCTGGCTCCTCTTCGTGACCACCGGTCTTCGCCGCGGTGAGGTCTCCGGACTCGTGTGGCCCGACATCGACCTGGAGGCGGGAACCGTCACCGTCCGCATGACGCTCGGACTCGTCGACAGCAAGATCACCTGGAAGGCCGGAGCCAAGACGGAGGCCGGCGACCGCACGATCGCCCTCGATCCAGCGACAGTCGCCGCACTCCGCGACCACCGCGCCCGTCAGCTTCGCTGGCGCCTCGCCGCCGGGGAGGTCTGGGAGGACGGCTACACCGACTGGCGGGGGACCCGGCGAGACGACCGCGTGTTCACCCGGGAGGACGGCGCCATCATCAACCCCGCGCGCTGGTCAGCGTGGTTCCGGAAGCACTGCGCCGATGCAGGCCTCCAGCGAATCCGCGCACACGACATGCGCCACTCCTACGCGACCCTGGCGGCGAGTCGAGCCGAGTCGTTCGCCGACGTGATCGTGCTGAGCCGCCGGCTTGGCCACAAGTCCGTCGCCGTCACCCTCGACCGCTACGGGCACTACCTCCCCCGCCAGGACGAAGCGATGGCAAAGGGTCTCGCCGAACTCATCCTGGGAGCCTGAGACGCCTATCGTGCCGGCCCCCATGGAAGACCCTGCTGACAAGACACCGCTGGCACAGCTCGGCCCGAAGTTCTGGAACCGGCCTCGATCCAGCCGACAGGAGCAGGACGTCTCGCTCATGACCGCGGACGACCTCACGCTCGCGGAGGCAGTGCGGCTGGTGAATCCGCGGCGGGACGTCCACGACAACGACGGACTCCGCTTCACCACCGCTGGTCAGCTTCGGGAACGAGGCTTCACCGTGCGAGGCACGCCGAGTCGACAGAACCCACGGCACGTCTCAGTCTTCTACGAGTGCGGTTCCTGGAGAGACGAAGTGGCGGAGCAATTCGATGCAGCGTTCGGTCCCGTCCGACAGCCAGAGCAGCGCCGTAGACTGTTCCCGCGGAAGAGGAGGAAGCGCGATGGCTGACTTCATCGAGTTGGCTGTCGGCGCGCGCCCGTGGCAGCCGCATCCCGACGCAGAGGTGGTGTCTCAGTACAACTACTGGAACATGCCGACCCTTGGCGTTGTCCAACTCCATGGCCAGACCTTCCTCTTCGAGTGCCTCCTCAATCCAGAAGGGGAGTCGCACGTCTGGCGCTACGTCCACATCGCGGAGTCCGACCACGAGACACTGGAGGCTGCTGAAGACGTTCATCGCGCGGCCGATGACGTCACCCAGGGCAGCTACTACACGCTGGCGTTCGCCAACGACGACCTCGGCGTCTTCGCCGCCAGGAACGTCGAGACGGGTTGGTCAGCCAAGTCGGCGGAGGCCGTCATCAGGACCTTCATGAAAGAGGTGGACAGCGCGATGGAACGCCACGTCCGTGACGCGGCAGAGCTGCGAGGCGCTCTCGCTTGACCGCTTCGCACTCGCTTCCAGCACGCCGTCCCCCAGTTGCCCTAACGATCTGGCAGCTACGAGCCAGACCTCTCCGCGAGCAACCTTGGCCCAAGCGCGCTTGATGTGCGCGGGCAGGTACAGCTCGTCCCAAAGGGGCCGACGAGGTGCTCGACGTCGATGTAGCGGCGCAGATCTTCGAGGGTGCCCTCGCGGATCACCTGTTCGTAGAGGCGGCAACGGTCGGCGCGGTCGTCGAGGTCGTAGGTGCGGCGCCGGCTCCAGTCGATGTGCTGTGGGAGGCTGACCACACCCTTCTGCTTGGGGCCAGCCAGCTCGTCGAGGTCACCGGGGACAGCAACTGGGCGCTCACGTGCCGAGTACACCCGCGGAGCCATCTCGGTCCCTCCACGCAAGAGATGCGGTCACGGCGAGGGTAGGAGGCGAGCGAACTAGGAGTCGGCGGGCTGAATCCTGGACCTGTTCCTGACAGCACCGTGACAGCAAACGCGGTGAAACCAGCCGACACGGGTGGCACAGGGAGACATGTCGCGGAGAAGAAAGCCCAGGTCAGCGGCATGGATGGGCACGAGGGGGCACGGGGCGAACCGCCCTCATTCGGTTTTAGGTCCTGGTGTCCTTCGGGACTTGGGGTTCGACTCCCCCCGCTCGCACTGGCTGTCAGGCAACGGCGTTCGAGATGGCGCGGCCGGCGGTGCGCCCTGAGAAGAGGCAACCGCCGAGGAACGTGCCCTCCAGCGCCCGATAGCCGTGCATGCCACCGCCCCCGAACCCGGCGACCTCGCCCGCGGCGTAGAGGCCGGGGACCGGGTCCCCCGAGAGCTGCAGGACCCGCCCCTCCAGGTCGGTCTCGAGCCCGCCGAGGGTCTTGCGGGTCAGGATGTTCAGCCGCACGCCGATGAGCGGGCCGGCCTTGGGGTCGAGCAACCGGTGGGGCTTCGCGACGCGGATCAGCTTGTCCGCGAGATAGCGACGCGTCCCGTGGATCGCCATGACCTGGAGGTCCTTCGAGAACGGGTTGACGATCTCCCGGTCGCGCGCGACCACTTCGTGTTCGATCTGCGCATGGTCGAGCAGCGGCTCATCGGTGAGGGCGTTCATCCCTCGCACGAGGTCGGCGAGGTTGCGCTCAACGACGAAGTCGACCCCGTGCTGCTTGAACGCCTCGACCGGGCCTGGCGCCCCCGATCGCAGCCGTTCGAGCAGCAGCTTGAGGTCGCGACCGGTGAGGTCGGGGTTCTGCTCGGAGCCCGACAGCGCGAACTCGCGCTCGATGATGCGCTGGTTCAGCACGAACCAGGTGTGGTCGTAGCCGGTCTGCATGATGTGCTCGAGCGTTCCGAGCGTGTCGAAGCCAGGGAACAGCGGCGCCGGCAGACGCCGGCCGAGCGCGTCGAGCCACAGCGACGACGGGCCGGGGAGGATCCGGATGCCGTGCCGCGGCCAGATCGGGTCCCAGTTCTCGATCCCCTCCGTGTAGTGCCACATCCGGTCGCTGTTGATGACGCGGCCGCCGGCACGCTGGGTGATCCCGAGCATGCGTCCGTCGACATGCGCGGGGACCCCCGACAGCAGCCGTTTCGGGGGGTCGCCGAGTCGCGGCGGCCAGTTGCGACGGACGAGGTCGAAGTTCCCGCCGATGCCGCCCGAGGTGACGATGACCGACTGCGCGGTGAACGCGAAGCCGGCCGTCTCCTCCCGTGAGCTCGCAACGCCCCGTGGCGCCGTGCTCGGCTCGAGGACGGCGCCGCGGACCCCGTCCACCGCGCTCCCCGTCACGGTCAGCGCGTCGACGCGATGGCGGAACGTCAGCGTCACGAGGCCGCGTCGCTCGGCCTCCCGCACCCTCCGGACGAACGGATCGAGCAGCCCGGGCCCGGTCCCCCAGGTGAGGTGGAACCGGGGCACCGAGTTGCCGTGGCCGGTGGCGAGGTAGCCGCCGCGCTCGGCCCAGCCGACGACCGGGAAGAAGCGGACCCCCTGCTGGCGGAGCCAGGCGCGCTTCTCGCCGGCCGCGAAGTCGAGATAGGCCTCGGCCCACCGCCGCGGCCAGTAGTCCTCCTCGCGGTCGAAGCCCGCGGTGCCCATCCAGTCCTGCAGCGCAAGAGCATGGGAGTCCCGGATGCGCAATCGCCGCTGCTCGGGGGAGTCGACGAAGAAGAGGCCGCCGAACGACCAGAACGCCTGCCCCCCCAGCGACGCCTCCGGCTCCTGGTCCAGCAGCAGCACCCGGCGGCCGGCGTCGGCGAGCTCCGCGGTCGCGACGAGACCGGCGAGACCTCCGCCGACGACGATGACGTCCGCATCCATGCGCGCTCCTCGACGGTGCCCGTCTCATCGATCTGCGTCGGGTGAGGCGACACAAAGCTAGACCTCGCCGCACGGAGAGGACGGACCGTCCATCGGACCGTGCGTCGTGGCTCGCGCCAGCGCGGGGATCTTCGACCGCGCCCGTGACGTCGCCCGCGAGGCGATGGGCCGCTGACCGGACGCGTTCTCCGCCGCCCCTTTCGACTGAAGAGGGTCAGATGTCGCGTCCCATGGCCTGGTTGACCTTGCTGAGCTTGCCGAGGTCGCCCTCGATGTCGATGCGGTCGTCCATGACGGCCTGGCCCGTGGTCAGCTCGCCCGCCGCGATGCGGAGGAAGTCGGCGAGCCGCAGGCGCAGGACGGTGTCGGCGTCCTCGCCCCCGCCGGGCCGGGTGCCCGCGCGTCCGTCGGCGACCCGCACGGTCCAGACGTAAGTGGTGCCGTTCGCGGCGAGCTCGTAGCGGATCGTCGCCTCCGTGTCGCCGAGCGCCTCCGGCTCGATCATCCGCCCCATGGAGCCGAAGAGCGCCCGCAGGGCCGCGGGCTTGCTGCCGTAGCGCTCGAGCTGGTCGTCGGTGGCGCGGCTCACCAGCGAGTGGAGGACACGCTGGCGGGCCTTACGGACGAGGTGCTTCGGCATCTCGAGGATCTCGCCTGGCACGGGCCGGGTCCGGCCGTCGTGGAGGGGGCGAGCACGCGGGGCGGGGCGGAGCTCGCCCTGGGGCGAGATCGTGTAGTCGCCGATCTCCTCGTCGCGCTCGCGACGTCGGGCCAGAGCGGCGTCGATCGCGCCGGACAGACGCTCACGCTTCGCGGCCTCCTTTCCTCCCCTGCCGTCCGCGAAGCGCGGGAGGACCTGCTCGCCGAACAGCTCGAGCGACTCGCAGATGTGCTCGTGGCGGTTCGGTCCCGCAGCGGCGACGAAGATGACCTCGTCGACCCCGACGGCCTCGTAGCGGCCGATGAGGTCGGCGACCTGGTCGGGCGTGCCGACCGCGCCGCGCAGCGACCCGAGGCCCTCCTGGAGCACCTTCATGCCGAGGGCCTGGCTGTCCGGGCGGATGATGTCGCGGGCGTAGCCGCGCTCCGCCCGGTAGCGCTCGAACTCCCCCATCACGTTCGTGCGGCCCGGCCGGTGCTCGCCGAACACGTAGTAGTGGGCGAGCGAGTAGCCGAAGAAGTGCGCCCCGTCGATGCCGCGCTCGATCGCGGTCTCCTCGTCCTCGTGGCACATGAACGGCACGACGACGGCGACGTTCGCGTTCACCGCCTTGCCGGCGGGGATGCAGCGAGGGGAGGTGATCGCGGCGTAGTAGGCGTCGACGAACGGCTTCGCGTCCTCGGGGTCCACGAACGAGAACGACAGCGCCCCGACCCCCTTCGTGCCGGCGAGCTCGATCGCCTCCCGGCGGCTGCACGCCATCCACAGCGGCGGGTGGGGGCGCTGCTTCGGCTTCGGGATGACGTTGCGGGGAGGGACGTCGATCCAGCGGCCGCGGTGGCCGGTGAAGGGCTCCTCCGTGAGCATGCGGACGACGACGTCGAGCGCCTCCTCCCACTGCTCGTGCTTGTCGTCGCGCCCGACCCCGAACCCGCCGAGCTCGGCCTGCGAGCTGCCCTCCCCGGTGCCGAACTCGACCCGGCCGCCGGAGAGGAGGTCGAGGGTGGCGATGCGCTCGGCGACCCGGGCGGGGTGGTTGACCGCCGGCGGGAGCTGGACGATCCCGTGGCCGAGGCGGATGCGGTCCGTGCGCTGGCTCGCCGCCGCGAGGAACACCTCCGGGGCGCTGGAGTGCGAGTACTCCTCGAGGAAGTGGTGTTCGACCTCCCAGACGTGGTCGAGGCCGATCCGGTCGGCGATCTCGATCTGCTCGAGCGCGTCGAGCAGCAGGCGCTCCTCGTCGCCGTCCTCCCACGGGCGCGGCAGCTGGTGCTCGTAGAAGACCCCGAACCTCATGGCCGCCTCCTCAGTCGTCAGCCTCGATGCAGGTCACCCCGTTGGCCCCGACGGTCGCGGCGTGCCGGGTCCCCGGCTCGACGTCGAGTCGGTCGCCAGGCCGGAGGTGGAGGTCGCCGTCGTCGGTGTGGAAGACGATGTCCCCCGCGAGGCAGAACAGGATCTTGTGGTAGTCGTGGTCGTGCTCGCCGTAGACGAAGCCCGGCTCGTTCGACCAGGTGCGTGGCTCGAGCCGCCGTTCCCCGAACCACGCCCGCGCGACCGCCAGGTCCGGGGCGATCGCATCGGGCGTACGGCTCGCGCTCACGGCACCTCCCGCCGGCGGTCTCGCAACCTCCCCTGTCCGACCGTAGCGCCGGGGGCGACGCGCTAGTCCCGCGACCGCCGGCTCTTGTCGGCGCCGCATCGTGGAGGGTGCGCGGGTCCCGGGGTGCCCCTACTCCTCGCCGGTGGTCGCGAGGAACTCCTCGACCGCGGGCGCGAGCGCCCGGAACGCGGCGCCGCGGTGGCTGCGCGCGTCCTTCTCCTCGGGAGCGAGCTGGGCGTTCGTACGCGTCTCGCCCTGCGCCACGAAGGCCGGGTCGTAGCCGAAGCCACCGCTGCCGCGCGGCTCTCGCGCCATGCGCCCCTCCATCGTCCCGCGCCGGACCCAGTGCCGTCCGTCGGGGGCGACGAGTGCCGCGGCCGAGACGAAGCGCGCGGTCCGCTGTGGCTCGTCGACGTCCTCGAGCTCGGCGAGCACCCTGCGGAGGTTCGCGACGTCGTCGCGCGACGGCCCCGCGTACTCCGCCGAGATCACCCCGGGTGCCCCACCCAGCGCGTCGACCTCGAGGCCGGAGTCGTCGGCGATCGCTGGAAGCCCGGTCGCGGCCGCCGCGGCCCTGGCCTTGAGCAGGGCGTTGTCCTCGAACGTCTCGCCGGTCTCCTCGGGCGGCTCCAGGCCGAGGTCGGTCATCGGCACGAGCTCGATCGCGAGCCCGGCGAGGATGCGCCGCACCTCGGCGACCTTGCCCCGGTTCCCCGTCGCGAGGACGATCCGCACGCTCATCCCTCGAGCGCGGCCCGCTGGAGCACGAAGAGCTCCTCGCACGCGCCGGTGGCGAGGTCGAGGAGCCGGTCGAGCATCTCGCGGTCGAAGGTGCCGTGCTCGGCCGTGCCCTGCACCTCGACGAGCCCGCCGTCGGCGGTCGCGACGACGTTCATGTCGACCTCGGCGGCCACGTCCTCCTCGTAGGCGAGGTCGACGCGCGCCTCGCCGTCGACGACCCCGACGGAGACCGCCGCGACCTGCCCGGTGAGCGCCTTGCCGAGGTCGAGCTGCTCGAGCGCCAGCGCGAGGGCGACCCACCCACCGGTGATCGCCGCGGTGCGGGTGCCGCCGTCGGCCTGGAGGACGTCGCAGTCGACGGTGATCGTGCAGTCGGGGAGCGCGTCGACGTCGACCGCGGCGCGCAGCGACCGGCCGATGAGGCGCTGGATCTCCTGCGTCCGCCCGCGCGGGGTCGTCTCGCGCCGGGCCCGCGGCGTCGTCGATCCGGGCAGCATCGCGTACTCGCCGGTGACCCACCCCACGCGTTGCCGCCAGCGGGGGGCGCGCTCCTCGTAGGACGCGGCGCAGAGGACCTGGGTGTCGCCGAAGGACACGAGGCACGAGCCGGCCGCGTGCCTCTGGACGCCGAGCCGCAGGTCCACCGGACGGACCTCTGCCGGCGTGCGTCCGTCGGGGCGGGTCATCCGACCCGCCAGACGTCGCGGTCCTCGGCGAAGTCGATCCTCCGTCCGAAGGCCGCCTCGGCCTCGGCCCGGACGGTGTCGCGGTCGTTGGCCGGCCAGAGGTGGGTGAGCACCAGCGACTTCGCCCCGGCCGCGGTCGCGACCTCGCCGGCGCCGGTCGCGGTCAGGTGGAGTCCCGCGGGGTAGGCGTCGGCGGAGCCCTGCCAGCTCGCCTCGCAGAGGAAGAGGTCGGCGTCGCGGGCGGCCTGCTCGAGCCACTCTCCCCCGGCCGAGTCGCCCGAGTAGGTGACGACCCTGCCGTCGTGCTCGATCCGGACCGAGACCGCCGGGACCACGTGGATCGAGGGGAAGAAGCGCACCCGGAGGTCGCCGACCTCGAGCTCGCCTCCAGGCCTGGCGTCGTGGAAGCGGCAGACGTCGCCGAACCGCGCCTCGGAGTCGGACGAGACGAGCTGGGCGAGGAACTCCTCGGTGCCCGGCGGCGCGTGGACGTCGACGCTGAGCGGGGCGTCGGGGTGGAAGCGCAGCGCGTAGTAGAAGCCGATGAGGTCGACGCAGTGGTCCGCGTGGGGATGGCTGAGGACGATCGCGTCGACGTCCTCGACGCGGACGTGCTCGTAGAGGCGGGTCGTCGAGCCGTTGCCCATGTCGAGGACGAGGTTCGTCGACGGGGTGCGGACGAGGTAGCCGGAGCAGGCCCGGCCGGCCGACGGATGCGTGCCGGACGCCCCGAGCACGACGACCTCGAGGTCGCCGTCACCGCTGCCGAGCAGCCGTCCGGCCACGGAGCTCATCGGGTGCTGCTCAGGCCCACAGGGTCTCCGAGAGGCGCTCGGCGATCTCGTCCACGTCGCCTGGAGCGTAGGCACCGGTCGAGAGGTACTTCCATCCGCCGTCCGGCGAGAGGACGACGACCTTCGCCCCGGCCGGAAGGCGCTCGCAGACGCGGATCGCGACCGCCACGGCCGCGCCGGTGGAGATGCCGGCGAAGATGCCCTCCCGCCGCGCGAGGTCCCGGGTGGCGACGAGCGCCTTCTTCGAGTTCACCTTGATGCGCCCGTCGAGGACGCTCTCGTCGAGGACCTCGGGGACGTAGCCCTCCTCGAGGTTGCGCAGCCCGTAGACGAGGTCGCCGTACTCGGGCTCGGCGGCGTACACCTTCAGCCCGGGGTTCCACTCCTTGAGGCGCCGCCCCGCTCCGGTCAGGGTCCCGCCGGTGCCGAGGCCGGCGACGAACGCGTCGACCTCCGGGAGGTCGGCGATGATCTCCGGCGCCGTCGTCTCGTAGTGCGACAGCGGGTTCGCCGGGTTGCCGTACTGGAAGGGCATGTAGACGTCGGGGTCCTCGAGGTCGAGCTTCTGCGCGAGGCGAACCGCGCCGTTGCTCCCCTCGCTGGCCGGGGAGAACACGAGCTCGACCCCGAACATCTCGAGCAGTTCGCGTCGCTCCTGCGAGGTGTTCTCGGGCATGACGCAGGTCAGCGCGTAGCCCTTCGGGCGGCAGAGCGCGGCGAGCGAGATGCCGGTGTTGCCGGACGTCGGCTCGAGGAGGCGCTGGCCGGGCCGCAGCAGCCCGTCGGCCTCGGCCCGCTCGACGAGGTACTTGGCGACCCGGTCCTTGACGGAGCCGGTCGGGTTGTGACCCTCGAGCTTCAGGAAGAGCTCGTAGCCGTCCGGCGAGAGCTCGGGGAGTTTGACGAGCGGAGTGTCGCCGACCGCCTGGGCGAGGTCGTCGAACCTCAACCAGCCCCCCCGGCCCCCCTGGACGCCGCGGGGGGCCTCTGCTCCCCGCTCCTCCCGGATCCTGTGGGCGGTCCGCACCCCCCGGCCACGGCCGGCATGATCGCGACCTCGCCGCCCTCGGGGACGCTCGTGTCGAGTCCGTCGAGGTAGCGGATGTCCTCGTCCTCGACGTAGACGTTCACGAAGCCGCGCACGTCGCCGCTGTCGAGCAGTTGCTCGCGCAGGGCCGGGTGGCGGGCGACGAGGTCGTCGATCGCCTCGCGCACGGTGGCGCCGGCGACGTCGACCTGGGCCTCGCCGTCGGTGTGCTTTCGGAGCACGCTCGGGATGCGGACGACCGGCATCGTGGGCTGCTCTCCCTGGTCGTGACGGGGTTTCGAGCCTATCCCGCGCCCTGGAGCACCGGAACCTCGTGGATCGTGCCGTCGAGGATGCGGAAGCCGCGGATCTCGGGCGCGTCGCGGTCCTGCAGGCTCACGATGAGGTAGACGGCGTCCGGGTAGGCGGCGAGCTCGACGTCGGTCCGCGACGGGTACGCCTCGGTGTGGGTGTGGGAGTGGTAGATGACGAGCCGCCAATCCTCGTCCTCGATCGTCCGCATGGCGTGGAGCAGCTCGCGGCCGTCCATGACGTAGTTGGTCATCGACCGCTCGGCGTTCGTGATCGGAAAGCGGGTGATGGTCCCTTCGTCGGCGATGCCGAGCAGCCCGCACACCTCGTAGGGGTGGTCCGACCAGGCGTGCGCGACGAGCGCGTCGACCGTCTCGCGGTCGAGCGCGACGGCCTCGGTGTCGACCTCCGGTGCCACGCTGCTCCTCTCGTCCGTGCGCCCGGCGAAGGGGACACAGCAGGCTCGCACGGCCGAGCCCCGGCGTGCGAACCGGGCGAACCCCCCGCTACGGGCTCGCGGTCGCCGTCGGGCTGGCCGTCGCCGTCGGGCTGGCCGTCGGGGTCGGGCTCGGCGACGGGCTCGGGCTCGACGACGGGCTCGGGCTCGACGACGGGCTCGGGCTCGA
>JBOHEE010000230.1:0-6700 GCA_050700895.1 Nitriliruptorales bacterium
CATGCCACCAGTGTGCGGACTCGCCGCGGTGGCCGTCATCGTCGTCATCGAACTCGTGGTCCTCTCTCGCCCTCAACTCATGCATTACGAGCGGGTGAGTGTTCCACGAAAGCTTGACACGGAGGGAGGAGCCCCGGTGACCGCACGCCGGCAGGGCGAGGTCTGGTGGGCCGAGGTGGCGCACCGACCTCTGCCGGGCGCTGGCGACCCTGGCCGACTGCTGACCGCCGCGACCACCGCGGCGTCTGCCCTTCACAGCTCGCTCGAGTCTGGCAGCAGCGCCACCTCTGCGGAGGCGGCGAGGCGCAGGTGGGCGTGGTCCAACGTCGCGATCGCCCCCGCCCTGTGGGCCTCCGCCACGGCCACCACGCTCGCATCCACGAGCCCGAGGCCGACGTCGGCATGCCGCTCATCGAGTTCCACCGCTCTGCGGAAGACGTCGGCGGTGATCGGCGCCAGGAGGTAGCGACCCTCATCGACGTCGCGCAGGAAGGCGCGAGCGGCCCGGTCCCCGACCCGGCTCCGCAGGAGGCAGTCGACCTCGACGGCGACGGTGGCCGGGACCAGGAGAGTGTCCTCGCCCGTCGTGAACAGCCGGACGCTGATCCCGTGATGCCGGTCACGCCGGTTCACGGAGGCGACCAGCGGCCCGATGTCGCAGACGATGATCACCCGAGGTGCTCGCGGAGGTACTTCTCCGCGTTCACCCCGAGGTCGTCGACGTCCGCCTCGCCCGCGGCGTGGGACGCGAAGCCGCCGGACCGTCGCCGCAGTGCGTCGTCGAGCAGTTCGTTGACGAGGTCGCTGAGCGTGGTCCCCTCCCGCGCCGCGAGGTTCTCCAGCCGCAGGCGGACCGACTCACGGAGGTTCACCGTCGTCTTCGCCATGCGGTGAGAATGTCGCATCCAGATTCTAGAAGCTGACTGCAGCGCCGGCGACGCCGCCGCGCACGCCACGGTCGCTCGGTCGCAACCTCGGTCGCTGACCTCGGATGAGGAAGGCCCGAGTGGTACAATTTCTGGACCCAGGTGGGAGGAAGGTGTCGTGGCCGTCGATGCCGCGTCGGTGGGTGAGGTCCTCGGAGGCCGAAAGGTGCTCGAGAAGGAGATCGCCAACACCGCGGACCTCGCAGAGGCGGTGGAGGCGGGGCTGCCGCGGGCGTCGCTCGAGATCGTCGTCGAGCGGGTCACCGGCGACGGCAGAGAGGCCACCGATCTCAAGCACCGGATCGTCCCGAAGACGACCCTGCAGCGTCGGGGCGCGCGCCTCTCTCCGGAGGAGAGCGAGCGCCTCGAGCGTCTCGCCCGCCTGATGGCTTTGGCCGAGCAGGTCTGGGAGAACCGTGATCTCGCTCGCGAGTTCATGACGAGTCGCCAGCCGCAACTCGACGACGAGCGCCCCGTCGATCTCGTTCGAAGCGAACTGGCAGCGCGCCGGGCCGAGGATCTCCTCTGGACCCTCGAGTACTCGCTCCCGGTGTAGTGGCCGTCGCCTGGCGCATCTCCAAGCTCCGTCACCCTGCGTTCGACGGCACCGGCGCGCGCCTCCACGGCGCACGCTGGAACTCGCCGGGACGCGAGGTGGTCTACGCCTCGGATACGTACGCGGGCGCGATCCTGGAGATTCTGGCGCATCTCCAGAGACCCCGGACGCTTCCGGGACCCCACCATGCGATCCGCATCGACATCCCTGACAGGGCGGTCGAGTCGCTGGCTCCTGAGGATCTCCCCGGATGGGACGCGCGACAGTCACGCGAGGCCCGCAGGTTCGGCGACCGATGGCTGGACGAAGGGCGGTCGGTGGCGCTCTCGGTCCCGTCGGTGCCCGCCCGCCCCATCGGCCGAATCCTCATCATCAACCCGCGGCACCCCGATGCCCCGGCGATCAGCGTCTCCGATCCCTTCCCGGTCCCCTGGGACGAGCGGCTGTTCTAGCTCACCTCGTCAGAACGGCTGTTCATCGTCCGTCGGTTGCGGCGGACGACGAACGTAGGATGGCTGTGATGACCGCCCCCGGCCCGCTCGAACGCGTCGACCTGGACGAGGTCGCCCGGATCCTGCGCGACGCCGGCGCAGTCTTCGCCTACCTCCACGGGAGTGTCGCCTCGGGTGCCGCTCGCCCCGGGTCGGATGTCGACGTCGCGGCACACTTCGACGGGGCCGACCCGGCTCCGTGGAGCGTCCGCCTGCCCCCCGGTGTCGACCTGATCGTCCTCGACAGCGCTCCCCTGGAGCTCGCCGGGCGGACCGCGCTCCACGGCAAGCTGCTCTTCGAGCACGACCCGTCGCGCCGTGTGCGCTGGGAGGCGCAGACGCGAAAGATCTATCTCGACGAGCGCCACCGCGCCGAGCAGGCCACCAGGGACCTGATCGCCGGCGTGCGCGCGTCCGTGGCCGAACACGAGCATGGTTGACGCGGAGCGGCTGACCCGCCTCCTCACGCGCGTGCGGCAGGACCTCGCGACGTTGCGCCGGTACGCCCCGATGGACCGCGACGACCGCCCGGCGACTGCCCTTCAGTCGACTTCCACCGCCCGGCGGAAGACGTCGGCGGTGATCGGCGCCAGGAGGCAACGGCCCTCATCGACGTCGCGCATAGAACGGACCCTCATCTGATGGTCCTCGCGAGGTAACCGTCGCGGCCTTCCGCGCCACTATCGACGTGATGCCGAGGTGCGAGCGTGGCGGGCGTGGACGGTAGCGGTGCGTGGCGCAGGGACCGAGCGTGACCGGCGCCGGTGGGCTTCTGCGGCATCACAGCCCGTTCCGGCTGCTCGTCGCCGCACGGGTCGTGTCCTTCGCCGGTGATCAACTGACGGCCGTGGCGCTGACGCTGCTCGTCCACGACCGGTACGGCGTGGGACCCGCGGTCTCCGCCCTGCTCATGGCACAGGTGCTGCCGCACCTGTTCGGGCCGCTGCTCGGTTCGGTCGTCGACCGCAGCGACCAGCGCTGGCTGCTCCGCGCCTGTGAGACCGTCCGCATCGGGGTCGTCGGGATCATCGCACTCACTCACCCTCCCATCCCTCGTCGTGCTCGTGGGCCTGGTGGGCATCAACGCCGTCGTGGCAGGCGTGCTGCGGTCCGCGGGCCGCAGGGCCATCCCGATCCTGGTTCCGCGGGAGGGGCTCGCGGCGGCCAACGCCACGCTCGCGACCGGCGCCAACCTCGGCTTCGCGATCGGACCGGTCATTGGCGGCTTCCTTGTGGCATGGGTAGGCGTGTCGGGGGCTCTGCTCGTCGACGTGGCGACCTCCATCGTGGCGGTCGTGCTGGTCGGCAGGCTCCCGGCGCTGCCTCCCGATCTGGTGGCGGACGTCGGACGGACGGGCCTGCTCGCAGATGTCAGGGAGGGTCTCCGTTTCGCACTCCGGGAGCGGATCCTGCGGGCCCTCTTCCTCAGCGTCTTCCTCGGCGTCGCCCTCGCGGCCGTCGTGATGGTGGGCGGCGTCTTCCTGGTGCGCGACACTCTCGGGGCTGGGCCGGCTGCCTACGGCCTCTTCTCCGGCAGCTGGGGGCTCGGCATGATCGCGGTGTCCGTCTACCTCGTCTTCAGCCGTCGTAGCACGTCGGCGCCGACCTGGCTCAGCACGGGGTTCGCCTCGCAGGCCGGCGCGTTGATCGGAGCGGGCCTGGCGCCCCACGTGGCGGTGGCCGTCGGCGTCTCCGCGTTGGGCGGCGCCGGCAACGCGCTCGAGGACATCGCCACCGACACGATCCTCCAACAGGTCGTTCCGCGCCGCCTCCTCGGCCGGGTCGTCGGCGTCGTCTACGCCGGCTCGTTCGCGGGGGAGCTCGTCGCCTACGGGGTGGCGGGACCGCTCGTCGATCTGATCGGACCCCGCCCGCTGTTGGTCGGCGCCGGCGTCGGTCTCGCGCTCGTCACCGCCTGGATCGCCACCATCATCTCCGGACAGCCCGGCGCAAGGGGGAGTTGACCACGCGCGCCGTTGGCGGGCGTCGGCCGCATCACAACCCGCGGGTAGGTTCGCGCGCGTCACTGCATCAGCCAGGAGGGGACGTGGCGAGGACCGCCGTTCGTCGCGAGGACTTCCGCAGGGGGACTCGCGGCCGCGGGCGTGCTCTCCGTCGGGCCGGGGCCGTCACGGCAGGCCAGGTGGGTGTCCACTATACTTACCTCATGGACAGAAAGATGACCGCCACGGAGGCGAAGGCGAAGATGCTCGCCCTGCTTGACGAGGTCGCGGCCGGCGAGGAGATCGAGATCACGAAGCACGGCAGGACCGTGGCCCGCCTCGTGCCGGCGAGGGGGCCCGCATCCCTCGCAGGACTCTTCGCCGACGTGGCAACAAGCGACGCGGACGACGAGTCGCTGTTCACGACCGGGCTGGAGTGGGAGCTCACGTGACGACGGTCCTGGTCGACACCCACGTGCTCCAGTGGTGGTCGGCCGAGCCCGAGCGGCTGAGCCCGGAGGCGACCGAGGCACTCGCGGCCGCCGCCGAGGTCGCGGTCGCCGCGATCTCTTGGTTCGAGCTGTCGTGGCTCGCGGCGCACCATCGGATCATCGTGAGCATCCCGGCGCGGTCATGGCTGGAGCAGCTGTCGCGCCACGTGCGCACGGTGGGGATCACGCCCGTGATCGCGGACACCGCGGTCGGCCTGCCCGACACCTTCCCCGGCGACCCGGCCGACCGTCTCATCTACGCGACTGCGATCGAGACGGGATGGCGGCTCATCACGAAGGACGCTCGCCTCCGCGACCACCCGCATCCCCGACCGATCACGCTGTGGTGAGCAGACCTGCCGTCGCTGCGCGCCCTCGCCCCGGCACTCGACAACGCCCACCGCTGCGGCGCCACCGTCCTGCGAACGACGCACGGACACGCCGTAGGTGGTCGCGACTCCGCTGGTAGGTTCGCGCGCGCCATGGCGACGGGACCGGTAGGGATGGGGCGGCTCGACGGGGCCGTCGCGGTCGTGACGGGCGGGGCGGGGTTCCTCGGGTCGCACCTCTGCGAGCGGCTCCTCGACGAGGGCGCCCAGGTCGTCGCGATCGACAACCTCGTCACCGGCCGCGAGGGCAACATCGCCCACCTCTTCGGCCGACCCGGGTTCCGCTTCGTGAACTACGACGTGACCGACTTCCTCCACGTCCCCGGCGACGTCGACTACATCCTCCACTTCGCCTCCCCCGCCTCCCCCGTGGACTACCTGAAGCTGCCCATCCAGACGCTGAAGGTCGGGGCGCTCGGCACCCACAAGGCGCTCGGGCTCGCGCGCGCGAAGGGCGCGACGTTCATGCTCGCCTCCACCAGCGAGGTGTACGGCGACCCCCAGGTGAACCCGCAGCCCGAAAGCTACTGGGGACACGTGAACCCGATCGGGCCGCGCGGTGTGTACGACGAGGCGAAGCGCTTCGCGGAGGCGATGGCGATGGCGTACCACCGCGCACACGGCGTCGACGTGCGCATCGCGAGGATCTTCAACACCTACGGTCCGTCGATGCGGCCGGACGACGGGCGGGCGGTGCCGACGTTCATCCAGCAAGCCCTGCGGGGAGGCGAGCTCACCGTCCACGGCGACGGCAGCCAGACCCGCTCCCTCGTCTACGTCGACGACGAGGTCGAGGGGCTCGTCCGCCTGCTCGTCTCCGACTACGTGGGGCCGATGAACATCGGCAATCCGCACGAAGTGACGGTGAACGAGCTCGCCGGGACGATCGTCGCGGCCGCCGGCAGCACGTCGGAGATCGTCCACGTCGACCGTCCCGAGGACGACCCCGAGGTCCGCTGCCCTGACACGACCGTCGCGGAGCGCGAGCTCGGCTGGAAGGCGCAGACCCCGCTCGAGGAGGGCCTCGCACGGACGATCGCGTGGTTCCGGGAGACGCTGCGGCCCTGAGCGTCCACGCACAGAGCTCGGTGATCGCCCCGACGGCACGCCTGCCGGCGTGGCTCGCGCTCCTCGCGCTCGTGTCGGTGTTCGCCGTGCTCCGGTGGGCAGGGCCGATCCCGTGGGGGAGCGACAACGACGAGTACCTCCTCGTCGCGCACCAGCTCGCGCAGCTCGAACCCCCGGTCGTCGCCAGCGTCGAGGGGACGAAGTACCCGATCGGCTATCCGGCCCTCCTGGCCGGCTTCGAGGCCGCCGGTCTCCCCACGGCGCGCACCGGCCTCGTCGTGAACGTCATGGCGGTCGTGGGGGCGGTGGCGCTCGTCTGGCTCCTCCTCCGCCCGCTCGGCCCCACGGCGGCGCTCGCCGGTGGGGCGTACGTCGCGATGGCCGCCGGCATGTGGGCCGCCGCGTACGCGGTCATGCCCGACGCGCTGCTCGTGCTCGTGACCGCGGCCATCCTCCACCGGGCTCTTCGAACGGAGACCGGTGGTGACGTCGCCGTGCTGGCGGTGCTCGTCGTCGTCGCCGCCGCCCTGAAGTCGGTCGGGCTCCTCCTCGGCATCGGGGTGAGCGTGGGCCTCCTGTTCGCCGCACCGGCCGTGCGCAGGCTCGCGTGGCTCCCGGGACTCGCCGCGGTGGTCACGACCGCGGCGATGACGCTCGCGGTCGCCGCCTTTCCCGCCCACACCAGCGGGTACCGCAGCTTGTTCTGGCTGGCGGACCCGTTCGACGCGAGCCAGGGCCGCGTCACGGTCCTCGGGGTCGTCGGGCGCGCGGTCGACCTCCTCGACGTCCACGCCCGCGACCTCGCCCAGGGGGTGGTCGGCCGCGCGGTCCCGGTC
>JBOHEE010000231.1:0-6291 GCA_050700895.1 Nitriliruptorales bacterium
CATGGTTGTTCTCCTTGTGTGTCAGGGGCGGTGACGGTGCGGCGTCGTGCTGATGAACCAGTCCTCACGGGACGACATCCTTGGAGACGACAGACCGTCGGGACTGCTGCCCGGGGACGCCGTCTCATCGAAGTCCTCGAAGGACGAGCGCCGAAAGCGTTCCCCGGGCAGGAGCCCACGCATGGGAGGTAAACACATCAGCGTCGGCGCGGGGCCGGGCACGTGAGCGTCGGCGCGGGGCCGGGCACGTGAGCGTCGCGGCGCGGACGCTCGTCGCCGGTACGGCCCGCGGCGAGGTCCTGCGTCTTGAGGCGCCGCTGTCGTTCTGGGGCGGGTTGGACGTCACGACCGGGCGGATCATCGACCGCCATCATCCCCAGCACGGGGCGGTCCTCGCCGGCCGGGTCGTCGTGCTGCCCGCCGGCCGCGGTTCGTCGTCCTCGTCGAGCGTCCTCGCCGAGGCGGTTCGGCTGGGGACCGCGCCTGCGGCGCTGGTCATGGGCGAGGCCGACGGCATCGTTGCGCTGGGGGCGATCGTCGCCGCCGAGCTCTACGGCACCCGGCTTCCGGTCGTCGTCGCCGACGCGGCGGAGCTCACCGACGGGACCCGCGTCCGCGTCACGGCCGAGGCGGACGCGGCCTCGATCGACCCGACGCCCTGACCGGCGGGCGCACTCCGGTGCCTGACATCTACGTCTCTCGGTGCGTCATCGCAACTGCAGACGTAGATGTCGATCTGCCACGCAAGGGGGCAAACAGGCGACCCGGACGACCGAGGAGGGGGCTGCAGAGGTGCCGCCCCGGTCGACTTCCCACCGAAGTGGTCTGCCTCCCGGGGCGACGCGGGGAAACATAGGTGGGTCACGCTCAGCAGGTCAAGAGGCAAGGGCTGCGATCACGGTAGTTGTCCGCTCTGCGCACATCGCCCGGCCGGCGCGTGCGCGGGGCGAGTGCGCGACCGGACGAGGGTCGAAGGTCGCGGGTCCCGTCGGCGCCCACGCTCTTGACGTGGGCTGCGGGACGGTCGACGCTGCGTCCCGCCCGCGGCGGGAGGATCGAGGATGACGGCGCTCACCTGGACGCTGGTCGCCGCCGTGGGCCTCTTCCTGCTCGCCGTGGTGTTCCTCTACAACCGCCTGGTCCGGGCGCGGAACCGCGTAGAGGAAGGGTGGGCGCAGATCGACGTGCAGCTGCGCCGCCGACACGACCTGATCCCGAACCTCGTGGAGGCCGTCCGTGGGTACGCGGCCCACGAGGAGCGTGTGCTCACCGCCGTCACCGAGGCCCGCGCACGGGCGATCGCCGCCTCGGGGCCGGCCGACACCGCTCGCGCCGAGCAGGGGTTGGAGGGTGCGCTGCGGTCCCTGTTCGCGGTGGCGGAGGGCTACCCGCAGCTCCGCGCGAGCGAGAGCTTCCTCGAGCTGCAACGTGAGCTGACGACGACCGAGGACCGCGTCGCGTACTCCCGGCAGTTCTACAACAGCGCCGTGCGCGACTACGACGACCGTCGCCAGACCTTCCCGTCGAACCTCGTCGCCGGGGCTTTCGGGTTCGGCGACCGGGAGTACTACGAGACCGACGACGAGGCGCGCGCCGCGCCTCGGGTCGCTCTCTGACCGAGTCGGACGTGCACGACGAGCTGCAGCGGCACAACCGGCGGGCGACGATCGTGCTGCTCGTCGCGGGGTTTGTGCTGCTCTTCGTGACCGCGCTCGCGGCGGAGGCCCTGCTCTTCGGGTTCGGTCAGGGCACGTTGCCCGGGACGATTGGCGCTGCAGCCCCGCTCCTCGTCGTCGCCGGAGTCGTCGCCGGCGTCGGCTCCTTCGCCGCCTGGTGGTCCTCGGACACGGTCGCCCTCGCCTCGGCGCGCGCCCACCCCGCCGATCGCGGCGACTACCCGGACCTCCACCGGCTCGTGGAAGGTCTCACGATCGCCTCCGGGCTGCCGAAACCGCGCCTGCTCGTCGTGGACGACCCGGCGCCGAACGCGTTCGCGACCGGGCGCAACCCGGACCGCGCCGCGGTCGTCGTGACGACCGGCCTCCTGGACCGCATGGAGCGCCGCGAGTTGGAGGCTGTACTCGGCCACGAACTCGGCCACATCAGCAACAACGACATGCTCACGGCGACCGTGGCGGTGACGCTCGCGGGGGCGACGCTGCTCCTCGCCGACATCGCCCGTCGTGGCCTGTGGTGGGGCGGTGCGGGGCGCGGCCGCCGTGGTCGCGACCGCGGCGGCGGGGGCGGGCCGGTCGCGGTCGTGCTGCTCGTCGTGTCACTCCTCGTCCTCGTGTTCGCCCCGCTCGCCGCGCAGCTCATCCGCTACGCGGTGTCGCGCCAGCGCGAGTACCTCGCGGACGCCACGTCGGTGGAGTTCACGCGCGACCCCGCGTCGATGATCTCGGCGCTCGAGCGGCTGCGCGACGACACCACGGTGATCGGCACGGCGTCACGGGCGACCGCACACCTCTGGATCGAGGAGCCGAACGACCTCGACCGGCGCGCGAACCGGCGCGTCGCCACCCACCCGCCGCTCGAGGACCGGATCGCCCGTCTGCGGACCCTCTACCCGGGTGGGACCTACGAGCCAGCCACCCGCACCTGACGCTGAAATCCACCAGCGCATCGAGCATGTCACGGGTCAGTTCCCATGATCGGTGCAGTAGCTGCTGCAGAAGGTGAAGCGTGTGAGATCCCCCCGGGCGGCTGCCAACGCCTACACGTCGTCCTGGTCGGGCGGCAGATCGAAGTCGCTCTCCCAGGCGAGGCCGACGGCTCGCGGCAGGACCCACCGCCCGGCGACCGTCAGCCGCCGGTCGCGGTCGACGATCCCGGCGACCTCCCAGGCGGGCAGGACGATCTCGAACGCCATCTCGACCTGGACCGCGTCGGTCCCGAGCGGAGGCCCCTCGATCTCGGGGCACTCGTCGATGTAGTCGACGAGGTGGTCGGGCTCCGCCGACGCCCCGACCCCGCGACGGCAGAGGCCGATCACCGCGCCGGCCCAGTCTGCGAGCTCGAGCGAGAGCACCGCCGCCTCCTCGGACACCTCGAGGCCGGACTCGTCCACCATCGAGATGGTCCCGGCGACCGCTTCGACGAGCATCCCTGCGTCGTCGGGCCCGTCGACCGTCGCGGTCGCCCGCTGGCTGTCCATGGCCGCCGCCCGGAGCATCCACGCCGCGTTCGCGTCGCCGGTGGCGACCGCCTGGCGCAGGTGCTGCGCCGCCGTACTGATCGCGCCCTCCGGCGCATTCTCGCCGCGGAGATCGCCGAGCGCCTCGCGGATGACCGCCGCGGCGGCGGACTCGGCGGCCGCCCAGGCGGCGAGGAACTCCTCGTCGTCCTCGAAGTCGCCGAAGTCGAGCTGGTCGAGGTCGAGGCGGTCCAGCTGATCGAGGTCTGCGCGATCCTCTTCGCCGGCGCCCACGTGGCCCTCCTGCTGCGGCGCACCCGACCGTAGCCCGACGGCTCCGCCGGCGCTCGATCACGCCGGCCCGGCGATCGTGAGCCGCCCGGGCAACATGCTGCCCGGCCGGTTCAGGGTGGGGGTGGCGAGTCGTCCGGAGGACCGCACTCCGCGACGTCGAACCAGATGGCGTCGAACGCAAAGGGGGCGGCGATGCGGACGTGGCGGCTCGCGGCCGGGCTCGCGGCCGGGCTAGCCGTGGGCTAGCCGACGGCTAGCGGCGATGGTTCCGGAGCGGGTGGTCGTGCCCGCCGGCGGGCTCGTGGACCGGTGGGGCAACCGGTCGGGGGCGGCGGTCACGCTCGAGGTCGGGCGCATCGCGCCCTTCTTCTGGCCGCCGAACATCGGCGTCGGTGGCGGCCGGACCCCCGGACCCGGCGGGGAGGGCCGCTTCCCGCCCTGACGCCCAGCGATCGTGAAGGGGTCAGGCGGGATATCGCTCGGACGCTTCACGATCGCGGGTCGGGTGGTCTCGATCGCCGGTCAGGCGGACTCCCGGTCGGCCGCGGCCCCGAGGACGCTGGACCGGCGGGCGATGGCGTCGCCCATCGTCTCGCGGAAGAGCGCGAGGAGGGTCTCGGTCGCGATCGGGCGCAGGCGCTCGAGGGTCTCCCGCACCGCGGCCCAGCGTTCGGGCGGCCGCCCGGCGGCGTCGAACGGCTCCCACACCTCGCCGACGAAGAGGTCGACGAAGCGCTGCGCGATCGCGCCCGCGTGCCCGGTGATCGCCTCGAGGACATCGAGGGAGGCCTCGACCGGGATTCCGAGCTCGACGAGGTCGGCGCCGAGCTCCACGAGGCGCGGGTTCGGGGCCTCCCAGCGGTCGTCGCCGACCGCGCGCAGCACCCCGAGGCGCTGCGCGCGGCGCACGACCCGGTCGGGCACCGGACCGAGCCGCTCCGCGATCTCCGCGGTCGTGTAGGTCCGCGGGCCCCCCGGGGTCCAGGGCGCGAAGAGCGCCCGCTCGAAGCGGGTCGCGCTCTCGTGGCCGCGCCGATCTACATGCCGGAGGACCCGGCGATCTCGGCCGCGGAGATTCCCGCCGAGGAGCGCATGACGCGTGACTTCGTCGTCGACCGCCTCCTCCTCCAGCGCGAGGCCAAGGAGGTGCCGGCGTGGCTGACGACGACCGCGAACGCGCTGCTGTTCGCCATCCTTGTCCTGTGGATCGCAACGTTCGGATGGGGCCTCAGACGCCTCGAGCCAAGCCCCAACCGTGATCGTGAGCCGTCCGGGCAAGCTGCCCGACCGGTGCGCGATCCCGTGGGTCGCCGCCTACGGTGAAGCTGTGGAGGACACGACCCCGGCCATCGCCGCCGCCACCGCCGCCCGCCTCGCCGTCGACGTCGTCCGGACCGAGCCCGCGAACAGCGTCGAGGAGTCGGCTGCGCTGCAGGGCATCGACGTCGCGCAGCTCGTCAAGACGATCGTCGTCCGCCGCGGTGACGGCGACTACGTGTTCGTGCTCGTCCCCGGTCCCCGCGTCATCGATTGGCCGAAGCTGCGCGCGCTGCTCGGGGTGTCGCGCGTCTCGCTCCCCGACGCTGACGAGGCGCGCGAGGCGACCGGCTACGAGCGGGGCGCGATCACGCCGTTGGGGTCGACGCGGGACTGGCCGGTGGTGGCGGACGCCCACGTCTCGGGGCGCGTCGCGATCGGCGGGGGCGCGCGGGGCGTGAACCTCCACGTCGACGCCGCCGACCTCGTCAACCACCTCGCCGCCGACATCGCCGACGTCACCAGACCCGCCGGCTGACCCGGTCCCCGCCCGCCGTTGCGGTCGCGCGCGCTGCTCGCATCCTCGTCCCCGTGCGCCCCTGCCTTCACCGCACGGGGCGCCTCACGCGACGTGGGACGGCGGAGGAGGGGGCGGTCGGCCGTGCTCGGGGTGCTCGACGACGAAGGCGGCGAGGATCACGATCGCGATGAGGTTGCCGACCACCGAGACGACCACGTCGGCGGCGATCCCGAACGCCTCGAAGAGCGCCGGGCCGATCGCCGCCCCGACGGCCCGGCCGAGGCCGACCGCAACCACGAGCAGCGACAGGTAGCGGCCGCGGCTCTCGGGGCGGAGCTCGCTCGCGAGCGGGATGGCCGCGACGATCGTGAGCTCGTAGCCGTAGAGGGCGAGCGCGAAGAGCGTGAGGCCCGAGGCGAGCCGCTCGGCGGCGGGGAGGAACACGAATCCGCTGGTGGCGGCGGCGATGCCGACCATCACCGTGGTCCGCTTGCCGATCCGGTCGGCGACCCCGAGGACCGTGGTCGACCCGGCGAGTTCGGCCACGGCGATCGCCGCTCCGGCTCCACCGAGCGCGACGAGCGACAGCGCGAAGCGGTCCTCGAGCCAGGCACCGAAGACGACGAACGACGTCTCCGCGGCGAGGCTCGCCACCGCTATGACGCCGAGCAGGCCCCATGCGGAGCGGTCGAGCCGCAGCGTCCAGCGAGCCGGTTCGCCGGCCGCGGCCGTGGGCCGATCCGGACCGAGCGCGACGTGGGTCGTGACCGCCACGACCGCCACGATCGCCGCGAGGACCCAGAAGGGCGACTGCCAGCCGTAACGGGCGATGAGCCAGCCGACCACGGGGGCGCCGACGAGCATCGACCCGGCCCAGGTGAGCTCGAGGATGCCGAGAACGCGGGCCCGCCGGTCATAGGGGGTCCGGTCGGCGAGGTAGGAGTGCGCGGCAACGTCGAACGTCGGCTTTGCGAGTCCGATCAGCGCGAAGCCGACGAGGACGCCCGCATAGGTGCCGAAGGCGGCGGTGACCGCCGCCCCGACGACGAACGTGGCGAGCGCCGTCGTGGCCAGCCGGCGCCGA
>JBOHEE010000232.1:0-3547 GCA_050700895.1 Nitriliruptorales bacterium
CTCCCGACGTCCGTCGAGGTGCTGCTGGACCAGCTCGCCGTCGCTCGCGGCACCGAGCGGGGCCGCCGTGGTGACGGTCGATGCCATCGCCTCATCCCATCCCGTGGGTCGCGCGCACGCATGCCTCGCGTTGTGACCCGCACGACACGCTCCGTTGGCGTCCCTCTGCTTCGCCGCCCCGCGGCCGATCTCCTGCCCCCGGGGCCCGAGGCAGCCCATTTCGGGGTGAGAACTCACCCGAACGGGTGAGGTCGCGGCCGTAAGCGGAGGCGTCTTCTGGCAGTACCCAGGGACGAGATGGCAGAGTCACCCCGCACCGGCGACCTCATCGACCTCCGACGGGAGAGGTCGCGCCGCCTGCGGGTCACGGTCGACCTCGACGAGGACGACCTCCTCCACCGCATCGCCCTCGTGCTGAACTCGACCCTCGACCTGCGCGAGGTCCTGCGGCGCCTCACCCACCTCGCTCTGCGGGTGAGCCGCGCGCAGCGCTGCTCGATCTTCCGCCTCGACGGCCGCCTGCTCTGCCCTGAGGTCGCGGTCGGTGTCGACCCCGACGAGGACCTCTGGCAGGCGTTCCGGGCGATGGGCCCGATCCGGCTCGACGCGATCCCGGGCGTCGACGAGCTGCTCCGCGCCGGCGCCCCCTTCGTCGTCGAGGACGCCGCCACCTCGCCGCTGATCGCGGGGGACTGGGCCGAGCGCTTCCGTCTCCAGTCCCTGGTCCTCGTCCCGCTCTCCGTCGCGGCCGACCCCATCGGCCTGTTCGTCGTCGACTACCCGACCCGCCGCGCGTTCGCCGACGACGAGATCGAGCTGCTCGAGCTGCTCGCCGACTACGCCAGCGTCGCGGTCCGCAACGCGCGCCTCCACGAGCAGGCGCAGCGACGCGCGACGGTCCAGGCCGCCCTGGCACGGGCGGCCGCGACCCTGTCGTCGAGCGCCGAGCCGGCCACCGTCGCACGGTCGCTCGTCGCCGCCTACGACGACCTGCTCGACGCAGCCGGCTCGGCGATCGGCCTGCTCGACGAGGACCGGACGCGGCTCACGGTCGTGGCCGCGACCGGCTCGACCAACCCGCACCAGATCCCCTTCGGCACCGTCCCCGCGCACATCGTCGAGACGCTGACCGACGCGTGGGCGAAGGACGCGCACGCGAGGACCGGCTTCGCGGCCGACGCCTGGCTCGCGCGACTCACCGGAGTCGCCCTCGACGTCGCCAAGGGGCACGTCGTCTGGCCGCTGACCGTCGGCGGGACCCCGCGCGGACTCGCGATCGTCACCCTCCCCACCCCCACCCGGATCGACACGGAAGCGAACCGTGCCGCGAGGGCGCTCGCCGACCTCGCCGCCGCGGCCCTGGAGCGGTCCGGGCTGCTCGAGCGCCTGTCGCGCCACGCCCGCCACATGGAGGCCCTCTACGCGATCAGCACCGCCGTGCTCGGCCCGCCAGACGCGGCGGCGGTCGCCGAGCGGCTCAGCGGCCTCCTCGCCCCCGACGGCATCAGCGTCGAGTCGATCGTGCTGCTCGACGCGACACTTGCCTCCCGCACCGGGGCCCGCCTCCCCGGGCGCGACGAGGACGACCGCTGGCTCGACGGTGAGGCCGTGGCCGAGGACGGCCGGCTCGCCGTGCCGATGCTGCTGGGTGGCGAGGTCGTCGGGGCGGTCCACGTGCGCCCCTCCGACCTCGGCGAGGAGGACCTCCGCTTCCTCCAGGCGGTCGGGCGCGGCGTCGCCGAGGTGCTCGTCCGCGGGGCGCTGCGCGCGTCGCTGGACGCGGCCGCCCGCGAACGGGCCATCGCCGCCGAGCGGGACCGCATCGGCGACGACCTCCACGACAGCGTCGGCCAGGTCCTCGTGGCGATCGGCCTCCTCGCCGGCCGCCACGCCGAGCAGCTGCCGGCCGAGTCGCCGTGGAGGCCGAAGTTCGACCGCATCGCCGACCTCGCGGAGAGCGGGAGGTGGGAGATGGACCAGGCCGTTCGCGCGATCGCGAACGTCCCCTCCGCCGACCGCGGCCTCCCCGCCGCCCTGCGGGACCTGGCGCGAGCGTTCGAGTCGGACAGCGGGATCCACACCATCGTCGACTCCCAGGACGCGCCCGCGCACCTGCCGCCCCAGGTCGAACGCTGCCTCTACCGCATCGCGCACGAGTCGCTCATCAACGCCTGGCGGCACGCCCGCTGTGCCGCGGTCCACCTGAAGCTCGCCGGCGACGGGTCGAAGGTGACGCTCCGCGTCGTCGACGACGGCATCGGGCTCGGGCCGACCGGGCCGGAGCCGGGGATCGGCCTCACGTCGATGCGCCGGTCGGTCTCGGATGTCGGCGGGCGCCTGCGGGTCCGTGACGCCCGTCCCCACGGCGCCGCCGTCGAGGCGACCGTCCCGGTGGTGCGATGACCACGATCGTCGTCGTCGACGACAACGCGGCGGTCCGCGAGACCGTCGCGAGCGTCCTCGCGGTCGAGCCCGACTTCGAGGTCGTCGCCCGCGTCCCGAGTGCCGCGAGCGCGATCGCGACCATCGAGCGTGCCCCGCCGGACGTCGTCGTCATCGACCAGTGGCTGCTCGACGGCGACGGCACCCAGCTCTGCGCCGACATCCGTCGCCGCGCGCCGCGCACCCGCGTGATCGTCTCGCTGTCGTACGCGCGTGCGTCGCTCGCGCTCGCAGCCTTCGCCGCCGGCGCCGCCGGCGCGGTCGTCAAGGGCACCGACCTCGGCACCCTGCGCCACGCGATCCGTGCGGTGGCCGAGGGCGGGACCTGGGTGGACCCCACCGTGGCCCGCCCCTTCGTCGACCTCGCGCTCGACGAGGCGCACGAGGAGACGCCAGCCGAGCCGGCGCGAACCGGCGCAGGACGATGATCCGGGTGCTCCGAGGTGATCTCCCCGTCGCTCCACCACGTCACCACCCGACGCGAACCGGCGCAGGACGATGATCCGGGTGCTCCTGCTCGGCTGCCCCCCGTCGCTCGCCGCGGGCATGGAACGGGTCGCCGACGTGAGCGTCGTCGGCGTCATCGACAACGGCACCGATCCGGCGCAGCATTCGGAGGCCGTCGACGCCGCCGTCGCGGCGGTCGGCAGGGAGCCGGACGACCTCGACCGCCTGCGGCGCATCCGCGAGCGCCTCCCGCGGGCGCGGGCGATCGCGCTGTCGTCGGAGAGCGCGGAGCGGCTCGTGATCGCGGCCTTCGTCGCCGGGGCGCACGGCTTCCTCGTCGAACCGGCCTCGCCGGGCCTCGTCCGCCAGGCGGTGCTCATCGCGGTCCGCGGGGGCACGTTCGTCGACCCGCGGGCCGCACGGGGGCTGGTCGACCTCGCGCTCGCCGGACAGCGCTCGCACGGCCCGTTCGGCCTCACGGTCCAGCAGCTGCGCGTGCTCGAGCGGCTCCCCCAGGGACTCACGAACCGCGAGATCGCCGAGCAGCTCGGCCTCTCGGACCACACCGTGAAGAGCCACGTGCGCGAGATCCTGCGCAAGCTCGACGCCGCCGACCGGGTCGAGGCGACGGTGATCGCCCGCCGGCGCGGCCTCCTCT
>JBOHEE010000233.1:0-2300 GCA_050700895.1 Nitriliruptorales bacterium
GCCGAACTCGACCTCACTGACGGCGAAGCGGACGAGCTCGCCCGAAAGGGTCGCCGTGTCGCGCGACGAGGGCGACGGCCTCAAAGTCCACAATAGGGCGCACGATCCACTAGAGGCTTGATGTGAAGGTCGGCCTCTTCTGACGTGCGACGCTGACGGCCGGAGAGATGGGCCGAGCCTTGTCGGCACGCCGTATCGGGATTCGGCTACCGGCGTTTGATCGCGACGAATCGCTTGCCGTCGAGAAGCGCTACGTGTGGGCTGGCGTCGATCTCGGTTGCCCAGGCCAGGTCTTCGGCAAGTCCCTTGGCGGCGAGCTCGCGCCCTGACATGCATGAGGTCACCAACTCGCCGAGACGGTCACGGTTTTGGCTGAACACTGTCAACGCCAGCTCCGCCTCCGGCGACCGTGTGCCGGCCACGCACGAGATGATCGCGCCGGCGCCGAGAAGATCCTCGACACACGGACGCAGTGATCCGTCCGGCCACAGCTCTCCGCACGCGATGAGAGCGATCGGGCCCGAGGACGAGTTCAACCAGACCGCTACGGCACTAGCGTTACGAAGGCAGCCCGCGACCACGGTTGCCCCGGCCTCCCGCGGCGATCGCAGCGCACGTGGAACCGTTGGGCGATGGGAGGACGACTCGATCCCCGCTTCGAAGCGAGGCAAGCCGAGCCGGTGAAAGCGAGGGTCCGTCGAGCCGCGACCCGTCGGCCAACTCGGCGCCGACCGAGCGCGCGAAAGCCGATGCGGAGGGGTCGCGCCACCGGTAAGGGAAAACTTCGGCACTCCGCGAAACGGCGACATCGACCGCGGTCGTGAACCGAAGAACGTCCACGACGACGAGCGCGGCAACACCCGGGGCAAGGCGCGATACTCCGGCGGGGTCCCACTCGAAACGCACACGGAAGCCGTCCTGGGTCGCCCAGCCTTCGCTCATTGCGCCGAAGCTGGCGGACTCATCCTGCGGATGAGATCCGTGCGCGGGAAATTCACACACAGCCTCTATGAGCTTCTACGGACACCGAGTTCTTCAGCAGCGGCGGACAGATCCACGGGTCGGTCCGTTTCGCCCTTCATCGCCTCCGCGGCAGCGGCGCCAATCATCGACGTCAGCGTGAAGAAATCGGCGAGGGCCATCTGCTCGTCGCCGCGGCGCCACGCGCGGACCCGCTCCCTCGAGGTGCCGATGGCGTCGGCGGCCTCGCCGTCGTTCTCCCAGGCAAAAAGGCGGAAGGCGGCTTCGAGGACCGGCACGGCTCCTCGCGGCCGGCGCCTCCGCGGTCCCCTTGCCTCCTGCTCAGGCGGGTGCTCCCCGGGAACCGGGACCTCCCCGGCGTCCTCCACCACTGCTTGTAGGACCGCGTCGGAAGGAATCTTCAGGAACTCCGCCAGACGCAGGACGTCGTGGATCGGTGGCCGCGCGACGCGCCCGAGCTCCCACCCTTCGATCGTCCCCGGCTTGATCCCGATCAGCGCGCCGACCCGCGCCCTCGAGTAGCCGGCGGCTTCGCGGCGGTCCTGGAGGAGCATTCCGAATGCGGTCTGTTGCGGGCTCACACTGACCGGTTCCCTTTCTGTTGAGCGGCAATCGATCAACTGCCGCAGGCTGACCGTCCCATGATACGCGGCCCTCGCGCAAGGTTCTTTGCTTCCGCTGGCATCTACGTCGATCTTTTGCTACAGTCGCTGACTCGGTAGATCAACGGCAGCACCTCTTATGACCGAAGATGGCAGCAAGCGTCTGGGGCTCTGGTCGAACGACGAGGAGCCTGTCCCGCTCCTCGAATCACCTCCGTCCGCTGAGCCCTCTACCAACGACCGAGCGCCCCGTCCTCCTGATCCGGCCCAGGCGCCGAGGCGTTCGGCGGCCGACTTCTCCGCGGAGGCGATGCTCCGCAATACCTCGGCGCGGCCGGCGTCGGGGTGGCGGCGCGCCGTCTTCGACCTGACCGGTGGGCTCATTCGCGTCGGCCCAAGCGCTGCGGAGGTTCACCGGCGTGAGCTGGTCGCGCGCGTCAAGACCCCGATCCGCGGCTGCCGCAAGGTGGCGTTCATCTCCCGCAAGGGCGGCGTAGGCAAGACGACCACCTGCCTGCTTGCGGGGCACACGTTCGCGAGCTACCGAGGAGACCGCGTGATCGCGCTCGACGGCAACCCGGACGCAGGCACCTTGGGACACCGGGTGCCACGGGAGACCACGGCTACGGTCACCTCCCTGCTCCGGGATCTGGACGGGATCGAGCGGTACGCCGATATCCGCGGGTACACCTCGCAGGCCCCGACCCGCCTCGAGGT
>JBOHEE010000234.1:0-2161 GCA_050700895.1 Nitriliruptorales bacterium
CCCTTCCGCAGGTAGTCGAGCGAGTCCACCGCGAACGAGAGCCGTGTCTGCTCCGCGACCCGCCGCGCCGCGTCCGCCACTTCCTCCGCCCCGGCCCCGCCCTCCGCCGCGTGCTGCGCCGCGAGCACCGCGAGGGCGAGCGACCCGCCGACCTGGCGGCTGTCGACGCAGGTGACCGCGATCGGCGCCTGCCGGCCGGCGACGCAGGCGAGCTCGGAGGTCCCCGAGAGCTCCGACGAGAGGTGGATGGAGACGATCGCCTCGGCCCCCTCGTCGCCGGCGTCGCCGTAGGCCTCCTCGAACCATGCGGCCACGGGCTGCGACGTGGTCGGCAGCTCCTCGGACTCGGCGAGGCGCTCGTAGAACTCGTCGGTCTGGAGGGTCACGCCGGAGATGAAGGACTCGTCGCCGAACGAGACCGTCATCGGCACGACCCGCAGGCCGAGGCGCTCGGCGAGATCCATGGGGAGGTCGGCTGTCGAGTCGGTGACGACCGCCACGCCGCCCAACATGCCCTCCTCCCGGCGAGACACCACAGCGGGTCGGGGAGAGACTAGGAGGGTGGTGCCGGAGTTGGGCACCAGCCTCCCTAGCTAGGCCTCGCGGGTGACGAAGTTGACGAGCCGGTCGGCCACGACGACGACGCGCACGACCTCGCGGTTCTCGAGGTGCCGGGCGACGTTGTCGAGCGCCGCAGCCCGCTCGCGCAGCATGGCCGCCTCGACGCCCTGCGGCAGCGTCATGCGGTCGCGCAGCCTGCCGTCGACCTGGACGACGACGTTCACCTGGTCGACGGCCAGGAGCGTCTCGTCCGCCTCGGGCCAGCGGGAGAAGTGCACGGACTCCTCGTGGCCGAGACGCGACCACAGCTCCTCGGTGACGAACGGGGCCGCCGGGGCGAGCATCTGGACGATCGCCTCGAGCGCCTCCCGCACCGGCGCCCCTGCGACCCCCGTGCGCACCGCGTCGCCGACGTCGTTCGACAGCGCCATGAGCTTCGCGATCGCGGTGTTGTACTTGAAGGCGTCGTAGTCCGCGGTCACGTCTGCGATCGTGCGGTGCGTCGACCGCCGCAGTGCGAGCACGGCGTCGTCGTCTCCCGCGTCGGCCTGACCGTTCGCGTGCTCGAGCGTCGTCCGCCACAGGCGCGACAGCCACCGGTGGGTGCCGGTCGGCGACACGTCGGCCCAGTCGACGTCGTCCTCGATCGGGCCGGCGAAGAGCATCGTGACGCGCAGCGTGTCCGCCCCGTACTGGGCGTAGACCTCAGACGGCACGACGACGTTGCCGCGGCTCTTGCTCATCGCCGCCCCGCCGTAGAGCACCATGCCCTGGGAGATGAGGTGCTCGAACGGCTCGTCGAAGCCGACGTGTCCGAGGTCGCGCAGCGCCTTGATGAAGAAGCGGCTGTAGAGCAGGTGGAGGATAGCGTGCTCGATCCCGCCCGAGTACTGCCGGACCGGCATCCAGCGGTCGGCCGCCGCGCGGTCCCAGGCGACCTCGTCGCTCGTGGGCGACAGGTAGCGCAGGTAGTACCAGGACGAGTCGATGAACGTGTCCATCGTGTCGGTCTCGCGCTCCGCCGCCCCGCCGCACCCGGGGCAGGAGACCTTGCGGAAGCCGTCGTGCCGCGCGAGCGGCGACTCGCCCTCGATGGTGAACTCGACGCCCTCCTCGGGGAGCCGGACCGGCAGGTCGGACTCGGGAACGGGGACCTCGCCGCACCGCTCGCAGTGGATGATCGGGATCGGGCAGCCCCAGTAGCGCTGGCGCGAGATCAGCCAGTCACGCAGGCGGTAGTTCACCTTGGACTCCGCGACGCCGAGCTCGACGAGGTCCTCGGTGATGCGGCGCTTCGTCTCGCGCCAGTCCAGCCCGTCGTAGGGGCCGGAGTTCACCGTCGTGCCCTCGCCGGCGTACGCCTCTGTCAGGTCCTCCGCCCTGACGTCGGTCGCCGCCGACGGGGTCACGACGATCCGGATCGGCAGGTCGTTCGCGCGCGCGAACTCGAAGTCGCGCTGGTCGTGCGCCGGCACGGCCATGACGGCGCCGGTGCCATACGTCACCAGAACGTAGTCGGCGATCCAGACCGGCACCTGCTGGCCGTTGAACGGATTCTTCACGTACGCGCCGGTGAAGACGCCCGTCTTCTCGCGCTCTG
>JBOHEE010000235.1:0-9447 GCA_050700895.1 Nitriliruptorales bacterium
AGGACGTCGCCTTCCTCGAGCGGGAGCTCCGCCCCGCGGTCCAGTGGCCGGCCGAGCCGCTCAAGACGCCGATGCGCCGCACCCCGATCCCAGTGGCCGACACGCTGCTCGAGGCGATCTCCGTCCAGCTGGCGCGCTGGCCGGGGGAGTGGGTGCTCACCGACGACGACGGCGGCGAGCCCGTGAGGAGGTCGACGGGCTACCCGAGGGCTTCCGCTACCACGACCTCAGGCACTACTACGCCTCGCTCCTCATCGCCTCCGGGGCCGACGTGAAGCTCGTCCAGCACCGGGTCCGACACGCGAGCGCGAAGACGACGCTCGACGTGTACGGGCACCTCTGGCCGGACTCGGACGAGTCCACCCGGACCGCCGTCGAGCGGGTCTTGTCCGCCCGTCTCGCGGAATCTGTGCGGAATGAGCTCACCGCCGATTCGTAAAAGCCCAGGTCAGATGGGGTTTTCTGGCTACACGTCGTAGTAGAGGTTGAACTCCCAGGGGTGGGGGCGCAGGCGGATCGCGTCGACCTCGCGCTCGCGCTTGTACGCGGTCCACGTCTCCACGAGGTCCGGCGTGAACACGCCGCCCTCGAGCAGGAAGTCGTGGTCATCGTCGAGCGCCTGGAGCGCCTCCTCCAGCGACGCCGGGACGCTCGGCAGGTTCGCGAGCTCCTCCGGCGGCAGGTCGTAGATGTTCTTGTCGACCGGGTCCATCGGCTCGGTCTTGTTGCGGACCCCGTCGAGCCCTGCCATCAGCATCGCCGAGAAGGCGAGGTAGGGGTTCGCAGAGGGGTCAGGGCAACGGAACTCGAGCCGCTTGCCCGCCGGGTTCGACCCCGAGATCGGGATGCGCACCGCGGCCGAGCGGTTGCGGTTGGAGTAGACGAGGTTCACCGGCGCCTCGTAGCCGGGGACGAGCCGCCGGTAGCTGTTCGTCGTCGGCGCGGCGAACGCGAGGATCGCCGGGGCATGCTCGAGCAGCCCGCCGATGTACCAGCGCGCGGTGTCGGAGAGCTGCGCGAAGCCGGACTCGTCGAAGAAGAGCGGCTCGTCGTCCTTCCACAGCGACTGGTGGGTGTGCATGCCCGAGCCGTTGTCTTCGAAGATCGGCTTCGGCATGAACGTGACGGTCTTGCCCTCCTGCCACGCGGTGCTCTTGACCACGTACTTGTAGGTCATGACCTTGTCGGCCACGGCGAGCAGCGTGTCGTAGCGGATGTCGATCTCAGCCTGACCGGCGGTGCCGACCTCGTGGTGGTGGATCTCCACCTCGACGCCGGCGGCCTGGAGGGCGAGGATCATCTCCGACCGCAGGTCCTGGAAGTGGTCCATCGGCGGGACGGGGAAGTAACCCTCCTTGTAGCGCGGCTTGTAGCCCTTGTTGCCACCGTCCTCGTCACGCCCCGAGTTCCACGCACCCTCCTCGGAGTCGATGAAGTGGTAGCTCGAGTGCTGGTTCTGGTCGAAGCGGATCGAGTCGAAGATGTAGAACTCCGACTCCGGGCCGAAGTAGGCCGTGTCCGCGATCCCGGTGCTCTTGAGATAGGCCTCCGCCTTGCGTGCGATGTTGCGCGGGTCGCGGGAGTAGGCCTCCCCGGTCACCGGGTCATGCACGAAGCACGTGACCGCCAGCGTCTTGCGCTGCCGGAACGGGTCCGGGGCCGCGGTGGAGGCGTCCGGGAGCAGGAGCATGTCCGACTCCTGGATCTCCTGGAACCCGCGCACCGACGAGCCGTCGAAGTACAGGCCGTCGCTGAAGACCGCCTCGGTCAGGGCCGTGGCCGGTAGAGAGAAGTGCTGCATCGTCCCCGGGACGTCGATGAACCGGAGATCGACGATCTCGAAGCCTTCGTCGTGTACTCGCTTGATGATGTCCTGCGGTGAGCTCCCCAACGTCTGCTCCTTGCTGTGTCGATCTCTCCATCGTGGCACGGTGTCGTGGGCGGGGCGCTCGTGCCGACGCGGGCCTGCCGCTCCGCGAGCTGACGGCCCGCGGTTGGGGCTCGGCCGCGCGCCCCGCCCGGTCTGGGCAGGGCACACACCGTCACCGTACGAGCGACGGTAGGCGGCCGCAGTTTCTCGACCGTTGCCCGACTGTTTCGCCTGCGTTACGTGGCGGCGGGGCGGTCCTCGTCTGCGGGGAGGACCGGCTCGCCGCGCTCGATGATGAGCTTGCGATGGGGGAAGGGGATCTCGATCCCGCGCTCGTCGAACACCCGCTTCACCTCCTGGCGGAAGCGGCGCGCGACCGTCCACTTCTCGAGCGGCAGGGTCTTCAGGTAGGTGCGGATCGTGACGCCCGACGCGCCGAGGGCCTCCACGCCGAGGATCTCCAGGTCCTCGAGGATCTTCGGTCCGAGCTCGGGGTCCCGGCGGAGGCCGTCGGCGACCTCCCGGATCACCTCGGTGACCCGCGCCACGTCCTCGCCGTAGGCGACCTCGAAGTCGACCAGCGCGCGCGCCCACTCCTTGGACATGTTGCCGACGCGGACGAACTCGCCGTTGGGAACGAACCAGACCGTGCCGTCCAGCGCTCGGAGCCGGGTCACCCGCAGGCTCATGTCCTCGACGATGCCACCGACCTCCTGGTCGACCGAGATCACGTCGCCGACCCCGTACTGGTCCTCGAGGAGGATGAAGAAGCCGGAGAGGAAGTCGCGCACGAGGCTCTGCGCCCCGAAGCCGATGGCGAGCCCGGCGATGCCCGCGCCCGCGAGCAGCGGAGCGAGATCGATGCCGACCTGGCCGAGGACGATGAGGACGACGACGACCCAGATGACGACGGTTGTCACGTCGGCGGTGACGTTGCCCAGCGTCGACGCGCGCAGCTCCGCCCGCATCTGGCGGGTGGAGTCGGCGAACTTTGCGAGGCTCCGCGCGGTCGCTCGGCTCACCCACCGCCGCACCACACGGCGCCCGAAGTAGGTGAGGAGGAAGGCGACGAGGAGGATGCCGCCGATGACGGCCAGGCTGATGGCGGCGTCGCCCAAGGCGCCCGCCTTCAGCGCGTCGATGAGGGTCGGGAAGCTTTCGCCCTGCCCGCCCTGCTGGGCGACGTTGTCCTGGGCGAGGACGGCGAGCGGACCCATAGTGCTCCTCGATCGGGGTCAGCGGACGGGACCGTAGACGGACGGAGGCGGCAGAGGCGAGCGAGTCAGGCGCTCGGCGCGAGGTTCTCCGCCCCGGGCTGGTCGCCGCTGGGCGTCCAGGTTCCCGCGTCCATGGCCTGCCGCCCCGCGTGGTAGCTCGAGCGGACGAGCGGGCCCGCCTCGACGTGCGCGAAGCCGAGCTCCTCCTCGCCGTGGCGGCGGAGCTCCGCGAACTCCTCCGGGGTGACGAAGCGGTCGAGGCGCAGGTGCTGCGCCGACGGCTGGAGGTACTGGCCGATCGTGAGCAGCTCGACCCCGGCGGCGCGGAGGTCGGCCATGACCTCGAGGACCTCGTCGTCCGTCTCGCCCATGCCGACGATGATGTTCGACTTCACCGCGGTGGACGCGGGGAATCGCCGGCGCGCCTCCGCGAGGAACTCGAGCGAGGCGTCGTAGCCGAAGGCGGGCCGGATCGCGGGGAAGAGCCGCCTGCAGGTCTCGACGTTGAACGCGAAGACGTCCGGCTCGGCCGCCACCACCTGGTCGAGCGCGGCGAGGCCGGCGTCGCGGTCGTGGCTGCAGCCGAAGTCGCTCGGCAGCACCTCGATCCCGCAGCCGGGGACCTGGGCGCGGACCTGGCGGATGGTCTCGGCGACGAGCCACGCCCCGCCGTCGTCGAGGTCGTCGCGGGCGACCATCGTCACGACCGCGAAGCGGAGCTGCATGTGCGCGATCGCCGCGGCGACCCGGCGCGGCTCGTCGCGGTCGTAGGCGGCTGGCTTGCCGGTGCGGATCTGGCAGAAGCCGCAGCGGCGCGTGCAGTCCTCGCCGCCGATGAGGAACGTCGCCTCGCGGTCGGCCCAGCACTCGTAGATGTTGGGGCAGGCCGCCTGCTCGCAGACCGTGTGGAGGTCGAGATCGCCCATGAGGCGCTTGAGGTCGGTGAAGTTCGCGCTCTGCTGTAATCGCGTCTTGAGCCACGGGGGCTTGCGCCCGCCGGGCAGACCGCCGAGCTGCGGCCGTGCGACACCGGCCCGGGCCTGGCGGTCCGGGTCGAGCAGCCGCAGGGGCTTCGCATCCGGGGGGACGACCGGCTGGGCGCTCATGTCCCGCTCCTCGTCAGCGCCGGCTCGTCGACCTCGGGGTCGGGCCGGAGGACCGACGCGTCCTCGCGCACCTCGCAGCCGAACTCCTCGCCGAAGAGGACCCGCAGCCGTGCGATGACGTCCGCGACGGTCGTCGTCACGCCGAGGGACTCGAGCGAGCAGACGCCCTTGCCCTCGATGCCGCAGGGGACGATGCCGTCGAAGTCCGTGAGGTCGGTGGTCACGTTGAAGGCGAACCCGTGGGAGGTCACGCCCCGGCTCGAGACCCTCGCCCCGATCGCGACGAGCTTCTCGTCGCCGACCCAGACCCCCGGGAAGCCGTCGGCGGGGGCGGCGTCGATCCCGAAGTCGGCGGCGACCGCGACACAGACGCGCTCGAGCGCGCGCACGTAGTCGACGACACCCCGGATCGAGGAGAGCCGGAGGATCGGGTAGCCGACGAGCTGGCCCGGCCCGTGGTAGGTGACGTCGCCGCCGCGGTCCACCTCGTAGAACTCGATCCCTCGTGCCGCCCGGTCGGCCTCGTCCCACAGGAGGTGGGACAGGTCGGCGGACTTGCCGGCCGTGAAGACCTTCGGGTGCTCGAGGGTGAGGAGGACGTCGGCGATCCCGTCGCGCGCCCGTCGCTCGGCGAGCTGACGCTGGCGGTCCCAGGCGTCCGCGTAGCCCAGGAGGCCTGCGTGCACCGCGAGGACGGGCTCCCCTCGCGGGGTGGCGCGGAGCTCGTGGGCGGCGATGACCACTACGCGCCGACCTCGGTCGCCCAGTCGTGTGTCTCCACGACCTCCTTCAGGTCGGCGAGGAACCGGGCGGCGTCCGCACCGTCGACCATGCGGTGGTCGTAGGTGAGGCAGAGGTAGGTCATCCAGCGGATCGCGATCGCGTCGGCGCCGTTCTGCTCGACGACCACCGGCCGCTTCTCGATCGCGGGTGTCGCGAGGATCCCGGTCTCGGGTGGGTTCAGGACCGGCGTGTCGAACAGGACCCCGCGCGAGCCGGTGTTCGTGAGGGTGAAGGTGCCGCCGGAGACGTCGTCGGGCTGGATCCTCTTGTTGCGGGTCCGCTCGGCGATGTCGGCGATCGCGCGGGCGAGCGCGGGGACCGTGAGGTCCTGGGCGTTCTTGATGTTCGGCACGATCAGGCCCTGCGGGGCGTCGACCGCGATCCCGAGGTTGACCGTGTCGTAGAACTTCACGCTCCCGCCCTCGGTGTCGATCGAGGCGTTCAGCGACTCGTGGCGCGGCAGGACCATGCAGACCGCCCGCGCGAAGAACGGCAGCGGCGAGAGCGAGACGCCCTCACGTTCCTCGAAGGCGTCCTTCGCCCTGGCACGGATCTCCATGACCCGGGTGACGTCGACCTCGCGCGCCGCGGTGAGCTGCGCGGTCGTCTGGAGGCTCTGGTACATGCCGCGGGCGATCGCGGCGCGGACGCGGGAGAGCTTCTCGGTCCGTCCGGGGACCTGCTCGTGCGGTCGGCGGGCTTCGACCCCGGCGGCAGCGGCCCCGGCGGGAGCTCTCGCCCGCTCGCGCTCGGGGGCGGCCCGCTTCGCGGTGCCCGTCTCGATGGCTCGCTGCACGTCCTCGCGCGTGATCCGGCCGCCCTTGCCGGTTCCCTCGATCGCGGACGGGTCGAGGTCGTGGTCGCTCATCATCCGCCGGACGATGGGGGAGACGAGCTCGCCCTTCAGCACGCCGTCGCCGCGCTCGCGTGCGGCGGCGGGTGCGGGCTCCGTCTCGGGGGCCTCCTCCTCAGGCGCCTCTTCCTCCGGCGCCTCCTCGGCAGCCTCCGCGGCTTCGGGCTCCTCGCGGGTTTCGGCGGCTGCCGCTGCCTCCTCCTCAGGCGCCTCTTCTTCCCGCGCCTCCTCGGCAGCCTCCGCGGCCTCGGGCTCCTCGCGGGTTTCGGCTGCTGCCGCTGCCTCCTCCTCCGCTTCGGCCTCGGCCGCTTCGGGCTCCGCGGCCTCGGCGGGGGCCGCCCCGTCGGTCTCGATGAGCGCGACGACCTCGCCGACCTCGATCGTGTCGTCGACCTGGGCGCGGATCTCGCTGAGCACGCCGCTCGCCGGCGACGGGACCTCGGTGTCGATCTTGTCGGAGGAGATCTCGAACAGCGGCTGGGCCTCCTCGACCGGCTCGCCCTCCTTCACGAGCCACGCCGTGATCGTGCCCTCGGTGACGGACTCACCGAGCTGGGGGAGCTTGACTTCCTCGGCCACGGTCGGGCCTCCTTCGGATCTCAGCCGTGCAGGGCGCGCCCGGCGAGCGCGAGGTGCGCCTCGCCGATCGCCTCGTTGAGCGACGGGTGGGGGTGGATGAAGCGCGCCACGTCCATCGGCAGCGCCTCCCAGTTGTAGATCAGCTCGCCCTCGGCGATGAGGTCGGTCGCGTGCGGGCCGGTGAGGTGGATGCCGAGGACGCGGCCGTCCTTCTCGGCGACGAGCTTCACGAGCCCCTCGGCCTTCATCATGCGGGCCCGCGCGAGCGTCTGGAAGCGGTACTTCTCGACGATCACGTCGTGGCCGCGTTCCCTCGCCTCCGGCTCGGTGAGCCCGACGGAGGCGACCTCGGGGTGGCTGTAGGTGACGCGGGGGACGCCGTCGTAGTCGATGGGGACGACGTCGAGGCCGCCGAGCTGGTCGGCGACGAGGAAGCCCTCGGCGAACGACGCGTGCGCGAGCATCGGGGTCGGGATGACGTCGCCGAGCGCGTAGACGCCGTCGACGGTGGTGCGGCCGCGCTCGTCGACCTTCACGAAGCCGCGTTCGAGCTCGACGCCGAGCTCCTCGATGCCGGCCTCTTCCGTGAGCGCGCGGCGCCCGATCGCGACGAGCAGGAGGTCGCCCTCGATCTTCTCCTCGCCGTCCTTCGTCTCGACCGTGACGACGACCCCTCCGTCGGAGGGGTCGGCCGCGGTGAGCTTCTGGCTCGTGCGGACGTCGATGCCCTTCTTCTTGAACTGGCGGGCCACCTCCTTCGAGGAGTCGGGGTCCTCGAGCGGCAGCGCGCGGTCCTCGAGCTCGACGATCGTGACCTGCTCCGACCCGAACCCCTGCCACACCGACGCGAACTCCATGCCGATCGCGCCGGCGCCGAGGACGATCGGGCGCTCGGGGATCCGGTCGAGCCGGAGGGCGTGGTCGGAGTCGACGATGCGCTCGCCGTCGAACGGCGCCGGCGGGATCTCGCGCGGCACGGAGCCGGTTGCGATCACGAGCGCGTCGCCACGGATCTGCTCGCCCCCGACCTCGACCGTGTTCGCGTCGACGATCCGCCCGTCCCCCTCGATCGTCTGGATGCCGCGGCTCTTGAGAGCCCCTTGGAGGCCCTGCCACATCGCGTCGACGACGGCGTCCTTGTGCTCGTGGACCTTCGCGATCTCGAGACCGTCGAGGGTCGCGTTCACGCCGAACTCGCCGGCGGCGCGAACGTGATCCGCGATCTCGGCCGTCTGGAGCAGTGCCTTGGACGGGATGCAGCCCCGGTGGAGACACGTGCCGCCGACCTTGTCGCGCTCGATGAGCGCCACGTTGAGGCCGAGCTGTGCGGCCCGGAGCGCGCACGAGTAGCCGCCGGTCCCCGCGCCGAGCACGACGACGTCGAACCGGTCATCCTCGGCCACAAGCCACCTCCGCGTCGCAGGACTCGACCCGACTCCGAGCCGACCGTCGGACTCGACCCGACTCCGACCCGACCGTCGGACTCGACCCGACTCCGACCCGACCAACGCTATCCCAGCGGCCCCCCTTCCCGCATTGCGGCGCCCGGACGTCGGAGCGGCGGGGCGCCCCCCGATTGGTCGGTGTGGCATGCTCGTCGGGCGGGGCGAGACCGGAGGCCGGACGGGATGTCGGAGTTCGAGGGCCTGACGAAGACGTCGCTCTACAGCGTCCATCAGGAGCGAGGGGCGAAGCTCGCGCCGTTCGCCGGGTGGGTGGTGCCCCTCGAGTACGAGGGGACGCTCGCGGAGCACCGGGCGGTGCGCGAGGACGTCGGTGTCTTCGACGTCAGTCACCTCGGGACCGTGTTCGTGCGCGGCGGCGGGGCGCTCGACGCCGTCGCCGCCTGCTTCACCAACGATCCCCGCGACCTCGACGACGGCCAGGCCCACTACACGCTCTGCTGCGACGAGGATGGCGGCATCGTCGACGACCTCATCGCCTACCGGCTCGCCGGCGACCGCTTCCTCGTCATCCCCAACGCGGCGAACACGGCGGCGGTCGTCGACGTCCTCCGCGACGCCGCCGCTGACCGCGGCGCCGAGGTCGAGGACGCGTCGACGGGCTACGCCATCCTCGCGGTCCAGGGGCCGCGCTCGATCGAGCTCGCGCACCGCCTCTTTCCCGACGCGGGCCGGCTCGGTTTCCAGGAGTTCGCCGAGCTGTCGCTGGGCCCCTCCGACACCGGCTGGTACTGCCGGACCGGCTACACCGGCGAGGTCGGCGTGGAGCTCGTCCTGCCGTGGCTCGACGCGCCGGGCTACTTCCGCGAGCTCGTCGAGCTCGGGGCGACGCCGTGCGGGCTCGGGGCGCGCGACACCCTCCGGCTCGAGATGGGCTACCCCCTCCACGGCAACGACCTGTCGCCCGACATCGACCCGTTCGAGGCGCGGCTCGGGTGGGCGGTCGACCTCGACCGTGACGCCTTCCGGGGCCGCGACGCCCTGCGGGAGCGAAAGGAGAAGGGGCCGTCACGCCGCCTCTGGGGGCTGCGTGCGACCGACCGTGGCATCCCGCGTCCCGGCATGACCGTGAGCAGCGGCGGGTCGACGGTGGGGACGGTCACCTCCGGCACCTTCTCGCCGACGCTGCGGACCGGCATCGGGATGGCCTACCTCGACGACCCGGTCGGACCGGGCGCCGAGGTGACCGTGGACGTCCGCGAGCGCGAGCACCGCTTCGCGGTCGTGAAGCCCCCGTTCGTCGACGCCGACCCCCACGGGGCGTGAGCGCACCCCGACGCACCGTGTCCTGACGCACCGCGGTCGACGGCGGCCTGCCCGCACGTCGCTGCGACGTCGCCGAGCCCACGAACGGACGGGGTGCGGGGCTGCGTCCGCGGGGACGGAGCGCGCCGCAGACGGAGGTAAGCGACCGAGGAGCCCACGAACGGACGGGGTGCGGGGCTGCGTCCGCGGCCGTCGTCGCCCAGGGTGGTGGCCGTGGGCGTACCGCGGAGAGAGGCGACGACATGGGCTTCATGAGCAAGGTCAAGGGACTCGGACTGCTCGTCATCGGTGCCGCGGGGGGGGGCGGCCG
>JBOHEE010000236.1:0-2202 GCA_050700895.1 Nitriliruptorales bacterium
GCCTCGAGGCGGCGCGGAGCGCGGCGAGGAGCGGGGCCGTCACGCGACGGGCGCCGCCGCCGGCGAGGGACGCGATCCGACGGCGGGCGGCCGCCTCGTACACCGCGATGCTGTAGGTCGGGTACGGGTGGAGGGTCGACGCGACCTCGTCGAGCCGTCCCCGACGGCGGATGACGTCGGCGAGCACCGCAACGGACTCCCCCGCATGGGGCGCGACGATCGTCGCGCCGACGAGCCGTCCCCGGGCGGCGACGAGCCGCACCCAGGCGTCGTCGCGACCGTCGGTGATCGCCCGGTCGATGTTCGCCGCCCCGACCTCCACGACGTCCACCTCGCTGCCCAGGCGCTCGCGGGCGTGCTCCGCCGTGAGGCCGACGTGGGCGATCTCGGGGTCGGTGTGGACGACGTGGGGGATCGCCCGGTGCTCGGGTCGGCGGCGCAGGAGGAAGAGGGCGTTCGTCGCTGCGACCGACCCGTGCTGGGCGGCGAGGTGGGTGAGGTTCGGCCCGCCGGTCACGTCGCCCCCGGCGAAGATGCCGGCGGCGGTCGTGCGGAGTGTCGCGTCCACGACCACGGCGCCGCGTGGGTCGGTGCGGACGCCGGCGGCGTCGAGCCCGAGGCCGTCGGTGACCGGGGTTCGCCCGGTCGCGACGATGACCGCTCGCGCGGCCACGTCGGCGCCCTGCCCGTCGCCGATCCCGAGCGTCACGGTCTCCCCGTCGCGGACGGCTCGTGTGAGGGGCGCGCCGGTCAGCACCATCCCGCCCTCGGCCGCGAGCCTCTCGGCCACGAGCCGGCCGACATCGGCATCCAGGGCGGGCAGCAGGTGGGGGGCGGCCTCGACGAGCGTCACCTCGTGGCCGAGCCGGGCGAGCCCCTGCGCGAGCTCGCAGCCGGTCGGGCCGCCGCCGACGACCGCCACCTCGTCGGGCAGGTGGGCGAGGCGGTCCCACAGCGTGTCGGTGGTGAGGGGCTCGCACGCGTCAAGGCCCTCCACCGGCGGGAGGCTCGGCGCCGACCCGGTCGCGATGAGGGCGGCGCGGAACGCGATCGTCGCGGCGTCGACCGCCAGACGTCGCCCGCCCAGGAAGCGGGCGTGCCCCTCGATCACGTCGATCCCCATGTGCCGCAGCGTCTCGGGCGAGTCGTGCGGGGCGATCGCGGACCGGGCCGCGACGACGTGCCCGGCGATCCGGGCACGGTCGATCTTCGGCTCCGAGGGTTCGATCCCGACCCGGTCCGCGATCCGCATGGTCTGGGCCACCGCCGCGGCGGCGAGGAGGCTCTTGCTCGGCACGCACCCCGTCCAGAGGCAGTCGCCGCCGGTGCGTTTCCGCTCGATCAGCAGCGTCCTGGCGCCCGCGACGGCGGCGACCTGCGCGGCGACGAGCCCGGTGGTCCCCCCACCGATGACGGCCAGGTCGTAGGTGTCCACGCGCGCTCCCCCCTACGCGAACGTCCCGAGCCAGGTCGTGACGGCGTAGAGCACGCCGTAGCTGACGGCCCCGACGACCGCGATGACCGCGAGGCTCCGCCACGACCGCTTGAACCCGTCGGCGTCGCAGGAGTCGCGGCGGCGGAGGGACCACCGGACGAGCGCCGCCGCAACCGCGAGCCCGAGGAGGCGGAAACCCCAGGCCCAGTCGCGGTAGAGGTCCGTGGCGAGCGTGAACGCGGTCGCGCCGCTGATGATGCCGAGCAGGGCCAGGGCGGCCGGCCCGACGCAGCAGAGGATCGCCGCCACGCCGGAGGCGACGCCGATGCGCACGCCCGGCAGACGCAGGCGATCGCGCCCGTCGCGGTCCGTGCCGGCCGGCTCGGGCGGCGCCTCGACCGTCGACCGGTCCACGTGGGGTGCCTGCGTCATGGTCCTCGCTTGCCGTCGCGCGAGGGGAACCCGGGCCTCGGAGGCCTCATTCCCCCAGTGCGCACTGTGGCGGTTCCTGGCTGGCTAGGTCTCCGTGCCGATGCCGAAGTAGGTGGCCAGCCGCGCGCGGAGGTCCTCCTCCCCCGGCAGTGCTCCGCGGACCACGTCCACCAGGTTGCCGTCCGCGTCGTAGAAGGCGGTCAGGGGCATCCCGCGGGGCGACCCGAGGGCGCTGCTGAGCCCGTTGCCGTTGATGTCGCGGGCGAGCGTCCAGAACGTCACGCCGTGACGATCCGGCATGAACATCGGGTCGCCGGTCTCCTGCGAGGCGACAC
>JBOHEE010000237.1:0-10086 GCA_050700895.1 Nitriliruptorales bacterium
GTCCGGAGGAGGCCCGCGCCGACCTGGAGGCCCTGCTCGACGCCGGCAGGATCCGACGGGTTCCGGGCGCGCGAGGGCTGCGATTCCGGCTCAGGTCGGCGTGACGGCCGCCCGCCCGGCTCGGGTCGGCGTGACGGCCGCCCGCCCGGCTCAGGTCTCGGCGACGAAGCGGGCGATGCGCTCGCCGATCGCCTCCCCGGCGTCCTCCTGGAGGAAGTGGCCGCCCGGCACGGTCTCGACTCCGATCGCGCCGGGGATGACGCGGACGAAGAACTCCCCCACCTGCGGCGGCAACACGGGGTCGTCCGCGCCCCACAGGACGAGCGTGGGCCGGTCCCAGTCGTGGAGCGACGCACGGACGTCGGACATCTCCGCCGCCCCCGGGTCCTGTTCGGACAGCGGCACGAGGAGCGGCAGCGCGCTCGCGCCCGCCTTCGAGGCTGCGTCGGGGAAGGGCGCCTCGTACGCCGCCACCACCTCGTCCGGCAGGTCGGTCGCGGCACCGCCCTGGACGAGCCCCCCGATCGGCAGGTCCGGGGTGGACTCGACGAAGTCGCGGAAGGCCTGCCAGGCCCGGCTCATCCGCCCGCCCGGCGAGTACAGGCCGGTGTCGAGGATGACGAGCCGGGCGACACGGTCGGGGTTCTCGACCGCCCAGCGCAGACCGACCGGCCCGCCCCAGTCGTGGACGACCAGCGTCACCGGCTCGTCGAGTCCGGCGGCGTCGAGGTGGGCGGTGAAGCTCTCGACGAGGCGGTCGTAGCTGTACCAGTCGCGGCGGGCGGGCTTGTCGCTGCGCCCGAAGCCGACCTGGTCGGGCACGACCACCCGCGAGCCCGCGTCGAGCAGCGGCGGCAACACCTTCCGCCACAGGAAGCTCCAGGTCGGCTCGCCGTGGACGAGGACGACGGGGTGGCCCTCGCCCTCGTCGACGCGTGCGAGCCGCAGGTCCTCGACCTCGACGTAGCGTGGCTCGTAGGGGAAGTCGGGCAGATCGGCGAAGCGCTCGTCGTCGGTGCGAACGGTGAAGACCACGGCCGCTCCTTCCGTCCGCGTCCACATTAGGGTCGGCGCCCGTCGGTCGGACATCGAGGAGGCTGCCGTGGAGCTCCGGGAGGCCGTCGCGCGGCGGCGGATGGTGCGCAACTACCGTCCGGACCCGGTCGAACCCGCGGTGGTGACGCGGATCCTGGACACCGCCCGCCGCGCCCCGAGCGCCGGCTTCTCCCAGGGCCAGCGCTTCGTCGTCGTGACCGACGCCGCCACCCGCAGGGCGATCGCCGACCTCGGCGACGAGGCGCACCACGTCCGCGAGGGCTTCGACCCCTGGATGTCGACCGCCCCGGTCCACGTCGTCGTCTGCGCCGACGAGCGCGCCTACCGGGAGCGCTACGCGGCGCCCGACAAGGGCTCCACCCCGCCCGACGAGCAGGACTGGCCGGTCCCCTACTGGCACATCGACGCTGGCGCCTCGCTCATGCTGCTCCTGCTGGCGGCGGTCGACGAGGGGCTCGCCGCCGGCTTCTTCGGCAGCCACCGCCTCGAGGGGCTCCAGGAGCTCCTCGGCGTCCCCGACGGGTGCCACCCGATCGGGGTCGTCACCCTCGGCCACCCCGCCGACGACCGCCGCTCCGGCTCCCTCGCTCGCGGCTGGCGCGACCTCGAAGAGATCGTTCACTGGCAGCGCTGGGGATCGTGACCCCCGGCGCGCCACACTCCGTCTCGGGTAGACGTGTCCATCTCGGGCTCCCCCGTTCGTAGTGGGGGTGAGAGGCGGGACCCGCCCGCCGGACACGAAGGAGCAGCGACATGGCGCGGTACCTGGCTGGCTAGGGTTCCGGGCGTTGCCGCCGCCGTCGGCGTCCGGAAGGGGCCTCGATGAAGCTCTACGCGACCGCGCTGACGCCCGATCCGGCGACCGCAGCCGGGGACGCCCGCTCGGCCGCGGAGGCGGGTTACGACGGCTGGCTCACCGCCGAGACCGGACACGATCCCTTCATCGTCGCGGCCCTCGCCGCCCAGGCCACGGAAGGCATCGAGATCGGGACCGCGATCGCGGTGGCGTTCGCCCGCAACCCGATGGACGTCGCCTACTCGGCGAACGACATCCAGCAGCTCTCCGGCGGCCGGTTCGTGCTCGGCCTCGGGTCGCAGATCAAGCCGCACATCGAGAAGCGCTTCTCGATGCCGTGGTCGCACCCGGCGCCCCGCATGCGCGAGTTCGTGCTGGCGCTGCGCACGATCTGGACGGCCTGGCTCGACGGCGAGGAGCTCGACTTCCGCGGCGACTTCTACCAGCACCGTCTCATGACGCCGTTCTTCGCCGGGCCCGACCACGGTCTCGGCCCGCCACAGGTGGCACTTGCAGCGGTCGGGCCGATCATGACGAAGGTGGCCGGGGAGGTCGCCGACGTCCTCCTCACCCACACCTTCACGACCGAGGCCTACGTGCGCACGGTCAGCCTCCCGGCGCTCACGGAGGGCGCGAAGGCCGCCGGCCGTGCGGAGGGATCGGTCGCGGTCGCCGTCGCACCGCTCGTCGTGACGGGGCGCACCGAGCAGGAGCGGACCGAGACCGACCGCGCCGCCCGGTCGCAGCTCGCGTTCTACGGCTCGACCCCCGCCTACCGGGAGGTACTCGAGACCGAGCACGCCTGGGGCGAGCTGCAGGGCGAGCTGAACGCGCGGTCGAAACAGGGCCGCTGGGACGACATTGCCGGGCTGATCGACGACGAGGTCCTGAACGCATTCGCGATCGTCGTCGACGATCCCGACGACGTCGGGCCGGCGATCGTCGGCCGCTTCGGCGACGTCGCCGACCAGGTCTCCCCGTACCCGACCTGGACGCCGGACGAGCAGGCCCTCGAGGCCCTGCGCGCCCACCTCACCACGTAGTGCCGGGGGCCTACGTTCCGCGCAGCTGCGAGAGACGTGCTGGCTCCGCTCCACCACTTGAGGCCCCCGGACTCCCAGCTAGCCGAGGGGCTCGTCCTCGAGGGCGGCGCGCCGGCGGCGCTGGCCGACCACGACCGCGCGGTGGGCGGCGACCACCCCGAGCAGCAGCGTCGCCGCTCCCCCCGCCTCCACGACGCCGATGGGCTCGTCGAGGAGCGTGACACCCCACACCATCGCAAGGACCGGCTGGAGCAGGAGCGCGACCGAGGTGAGGCTCGCCGGGAGCAGGTGGAGCGACGAGGTGATGAGAAACCAGCCGAGCACCTGGCTGCCGAGCGCGTAGACGATCATCCAGGCGTTGTCGGACAGCGTGGCGGGTGGGCCGGCGACGCCGTTGACGAGGGCGAAGGCGCCGGTCGCGAACGCCGCGCCGAGCGTCGCCGAGGCGATGACCTCGAGCGAGCGGGCGGCGGGCCGGCGGAGCCGCGCGAACCGGAGCACGACGAGGTAGACGGCGTAGAACAGCGCGGTCACCACCCCGAGCCCTGTCCCGACGAGCATCGACCCTCTCGTCGAGATCGGCTCGCCCCCGGCGCCGAGGAACCACACCCCGGCGAGGACGACCGGCAGCGCCGCCCAGAAGCCGGGGTGGGGCCGCTCGCCGAAGGCGAAGATCGCGACGATGCTCACGAACACGACCTGAAGGTTCGGCATCACCGTGCCCAGGCCGGCGCCGATGATCCCGATGGACTCGTGCCAGGCGACGAAGTCCAGCCCGAGGAAGAGGCCGGCGATCACCGCCGCCGGCACGATCGGCCCCCGGATCCGCCTGCCGGCCCGGGGAGCGCGGCGGCGCAACCACCAGATCAGCACGGCGAACGCCGGCAGGGCGTACGCGGTGCGGAGGAACGCGGAGCGGGCCGGCTCGACGTCGGCGAGCCGGACGTAGACGGCACTGAAGCTGATGAGCACGACCCCGGCCCACGTCCGCACCAGCGGCTGGTCGGGCCACCGGAGGCGGGGCCGGCCAGGTGGCGAGTCGCCCGGCGGCGCCTCGACCTCCTCAGCCACCGACATCCCTCCCGGCCCGCACACCCCGCAGGACCCCCAGGACGTCGGCGCCGTAGCGCTCGAGCTTCGTGGGGCCGATCCCCGGGACCGCGAGGAGCGCGCGGTCGTCGGCGGGGAGGTCGCGTGCGAGGCGGCGGAGGGTGCTGTCGGGGAACACGACGTAGGCGGGGACGCCGTCGCCGAGCGCCCGCTCGAGCCGCCACTCGCGCAGCCGCTCGAAGATCGCCTGCTGGGCGTCGCTGAGAGGGCTGTCGCCGTCGGCCGTCGAAGAGGACGCGGACGTGCCGCCGCGGGTCCCGGCGCCGTCCGCGGGACGGGCACGGGTCGGAGCGCCGTCCGCGGGACGGGCACGGGTCGGAGCGCCCTCGCCGATGTCGTAGAGGAACCGCGACGGTCGCCTGCCGCGGCCCTGCCGCCAGGTGACGTGGAGGAAGCGCCGCGCCCGGGTCAGACCGACGTAGAGGAGTCGGCCTTCCTCGGCGACGGCCGATCCAGGATCGGAGACGCGCAGGCCGAGACGCTCGTCGTGGGCGACGGCGTGGCTGATCGGCAGCCGTCCCTCCTCGACCGAAACGAGGAAGACCGCGTCGAACTCGAGCCCCTTCGCGCGGTGGAGGGTCAGGAGCTTGACGCCGCCGCCGTCGGGTGAGCGGCCGAGGTCGGCGCGGCGGCGGAGGTCGGCGAGGAACGCGGCGAGGTCGGCGTCGGGCTCGTCCTCCGCGAGCTCCCTCGCGAGCTCGACGAGGACGGAGAGGTCGTCCCAGCGCGCCCGGGCGCGCTCGCCCTCGGGGGCCCGCTCGGTCCACGACATCCGCTCGCGGAGGATCCTCGGGAGGAGCCGGTCGAGGGACGGGCGGGCGGGCTCGGCCCCGTCGAGCGCGACGAGGGGGTCGTCGGTCGGATCCGCAGCTTCCTCCTGGCGGCGGGCGGCCTCGAGCACGGTGATGGCCTGGCGCACGTGGCGCCGCGCGAAGAACGCCTCGTCGCCGCGGAGCTCGTAGGGGATCCCGGCGGCGCCGAGCGCCTCCTCCCAGCCCTCCGACTGGGCGTTCGTGCGGTAGAGGATCGCCGTCTCCTGGAGCTCGACGCCGGCCTCGCGCAGGGCGCCGATGCGGCGCACCACCCAGTCCTGCTCCCCCTCCGCGTCGGCCCGCTTCGCCAGCAGCGGGGCGGGGCCATCGCCCGTCGCCGACCGCAGGCGGACGCGCGACCCCCACAGGGCGTTCGTGGCGAGGTCGAGGACCGGCTGGGTCGAGCGGTAGCTCGTGCGCAGGCTGACCGCCACGGCGTGGGGGAAGCGGGTGCGGAAGGCGTCGAGGTAGGTGGGGTCGGCCCCCGCGAAGCCGTAGATCGCCTGGTTGCGGTCACCGACGACGCAGACGTCGTCGCGGTCGCCGAGCCACGCCTCGAGCAGGTCCCACTGGAGGCGGTTCGTGTCCTGGAACTCGTCGACGGTGAAGTGGGTGTACTGCGCGCGCACCGGCTCGCGGACCGCCTCGAACCGGATGATCAGCCCCCGCGCGACCGCGAGGAGATCCTCGAAGTCGAGCCGTCCGGACCCCGCCTTCTCCTGCTCGTAGCGGTCGAAGATGGCCGCGAACCGCTCGGCGTCACGGTCGAGGTCGTCGTCGCGGTCCCACGGGCCGTCGTGCTCCTCGAGCGCAGCGCGGTACTCGGCGACCTCGAGCCGCCAGCGCGGCAGCGGGCCGTCGAGATCGAGACGTCCGAGCGCCGAACCCTGTGCCTTGACCCACTCGATCTCGGTCGCGAGGTCGATCGGCTCGATCCGTGCCCGGCGACCGAGGAGCGGGACCAGGATCGCGAGCTTCGACGGAAGGACCTCGAAACGCTCGGCGCCGTCGGCGACACGCGGCCAGAAGTAGGACGCCTGTCGGAGGGCCGCGGAGTGGAAGGTCGCCGCACGGACGCCGCGACCGCCCGCCGGGACGCCGAGGCGGCGCAGCCGGACGAGGAGCTCGTTCGCCGCCCGCTCGGTGAAGGTGACGGCCAGCACGCTCGCCGGGGCGACGATCCCCGTCCCCACCTGGTTCGCGATGCGGTGGCTCGTCACCCGCGTCTTGCCCGAACCCGGGCCCGCGACGACCGCCACCGGGCCGGTGACGGCCTCGACCGCACGCCGTTGCTCGGGGTCGAGGTCGGCCGACAGGGCGAGAGAGGACTGGGAACGCGAGGCGGCCACCACGACGGCGACGATACCAAGGGCCTGTGACGGCCCGGCCGCGCCGTCCACGACCGAAAAATACGTTCTATCCGTCTGTGCCGTATCCGCACTCACGGACGGTGCCGCCTCCGCTGCAGCCCGCGAGATGTCCGTTACCGTCGTCGTAGGCAGCCGAGGAGTACGCGCGTGACCGGCAGTCGGAAGCTGAAGGAGTCGCCGAAACGCACGTCTGCCGTGCCTCCCGCCGCCTCGGGCCGATCCGTCCACGAGAGCGTCCTGCGTCTCCCCGAGCGCTTCCGCCCGCAGGAGGCGATCGGCCTCGACGCCCGCTGGGTGCTCGACATCGCCGGCCACGGCCTCTTCACGGTCTCGGTCCGTGACGGGCGCTGCTCGGTCCAGGCGGGCAACGGCATCCCGCCGGACGCGACGCTGCGCACCGACCCGCGAACCTGGCTCGGACTCGAGTCCGGGCTGACCGACGGCATCGCTGCCTTCACGCGCGGCGACCTGTCGGTCGCGGGTGACCTCCACCTCGCGCTCCGGCTCGAGACGCTCTTCCTGCCGGGGCCGGCAGCGCAGCGCTTCCTGCGCATCGCACGGACCGACGTCGGCGGCTTCGAGGTCGAGTCGGTCATCGCTGGTCGCGGGACGCCGGTCGTCCTCCTCCACGGGCTCGCCGCGTCGAAGGTGAGCTTCCTGCCGACCCTCGACGGGCTCGCCGACCGCTACGAGGTCCACGCCCTCGACCTGCCGGGGTTCGGCAAGTCCGCCAAGCCGCTGCCGACCGGCAAGCGCTACTCGGCGCGCTGGATGGCGAAAGTCGTGCGCGACTACCTCCGCGCGCAGCGGATCCGCCACGCGTACCTCATCGGCAACTCGATGGGCGGTCGGATCGCGGTCGAGGTCGCCCTCCGCTACCCGCGGCGGACGCTCGGCGTCGTCACGCTCGGTTCGGCGGTTGCGTTCGACGAGTGGCAGTGGCTCGGGCTCGCGCTCCGCACCCTGCGCAGCGAGTGGCTCGCGGTCTCCCCGGTCCCCCTGCGCCGGCGGTGGGTGGAGTCCGCGGTCGCCGACCTCTTCGCCGACCCCGCGCGTATCCCGCCGCAGAACATCGCCGCCGCAGCCGAGGAGTTCCTCCGCAGCGTGAAGGACGCGCGCCACCGGCTCGCGATCGCGGCGTGCGCACGGCACCTCGGGGCCGAGAAGGCGAACGGGCGCAACAGCTTCTGGGAGCGGCTCGAGGGCCTCCGCACACCGTCCTACTGGGTGTGGGGGTCGGAAGACCGGCTCTCCTCGTGCCGCTACGCCGAGCGGGTCCGGACGCACGCCCCGACCGCGCGCGTCGAGGTCTGGGACGGCATCGGCCACGTCCCGCAGTTCGAGGACATCGACGGCACGAACGTCCGCGTCGGCGCCTTCCTCGACGACCTCGAGGCCTCGCGCCACCTCTAGCGCCTTCACCCCGCGTCCTAGCTAGCTGGCGGCCTTGCTGGCGGAGCCGCTCGCCTCGCGGGCGTCGGTGAGGACGTGCCAGCGCGAGACCACCTCGACGAACCGGTCCGGCACCTCGATCATCGGGGCGTGGCCGACGCCAGGGAAGTCGTGCCGCTCCCAGTCGGGGCGCCGGGCCGCGAGCCCGTTCATCACCCAGGAGGAGACCAGGAGGTCGCGGTCCCCCCACAGCAGCAGGGTCGGGGTCGTGACCGCATCGATGGCGTCGACGATCGTGCGGCCCTCGATGTGCATCGCGACGAGCGAGCTCGCCGCGTCCGACAGTGCCGCCCGCCGCCACGCCTCCGCCTTGCCGACCTCGAAGTTCTCGAGCAGCGCCTGCCGCATCGCCGGGCGGACGCCGTCGGGCTGGCCGAAGATCGCCGCGAAGGACTCGTCGACCATCTCGTCCGGGGTCTTCTGCCGGTAGCCGGCGTCGATGAGCAGCCGCCCGACCCCGGGGACGGCGGCGGGCAGGACCCGCTGGAGGACCTTGCCGGGGATGCGGATCATGTCACGGCGGGGCGCGGGCAGCGCGGGGTTGACGAGCACGAGCCGGCTCAGCCGGTCGGGGTGGCGGGCGGCGACGAGCGTCGCGACGAGACCGCCCATCGAGTTGCCGAACAGCACGGCCTCGCCCCACCCCAGGGAGTCGAGGAGCGCGGGGACGAAGCCGGCGCTCGCGCGGATCCGCGCGGATCCGCCCTCTGGGACCGGCGTGCGCCCGAACCCGGGGAAGTCGACGGCGACGACGGGGCCGCCGTGCTCAGCGAGCGGGCCCATGACCTCGAGCCAGTTGCGGGCCGAGCCTCCGAGCCCGTGGAGGAGGAGCTGCGGCGTGCCGTCGAGGAGGCCGTCGTGGCGCAGGACCGAAACGGGGCGGCCGAGGACGTGGACGGTCTCCTCGCGGATGCCCCGCCAGGCGGGATCCCGCGCTCCCCAGTCGGTCTGCTCGTCCACGACGCCCACTCCCGGTGGTTGCCGCTCCACGAGCGGTGAGGCTACCCCGCGCCGCGCAGGAGGCTGCGGAGGTCGTCCGGGGCAGTGACCGGGCGCTCGCAGACGAACCCGCGGCACACGTACGCCGCCGGCAGCCCGTCGATCTCGCCCCGGTCGGCGAGGAGCGGGACGACCCCCGCCGCCCCGTCGTCGGGCTCCGCGACGGCAAGCGCCAACCCGGTCCGCGGCCTCTCCCAGAGCACCCGGACGAGCCGCTCGCGCTCCTCGCCGGGCCGGCCGACGATCGCGACCTCCCGCGGTCCGGCGACGAGCTCCTCACAGACGTGCAGGAACCAGCCGTACCCGGTCGGCGCCCGTCCGGCGTCACCCTGGAAGAGGGCGACGAGCTCCTCGGCGGTGTCCCGCCAGCGCGACGCACCCGTGTACGCGGCCAGACGGACCGCGACGCCGCCCATGACGCTGTTGCCCGAGGGGGTCGCGTTGTCCCATGTGTCCTTCGGGCGGGTGAAGAGCGCCTCGGCGTCGTGCGCGGTCGCGAAGTACCCGCCGCCGTCGCGGTCGCGGAAGCGCTGGTCGGCGTCCTCCGCGAGGCGCTGCGCCGCGATGAACCAGCGCAGCTCGCCGGTGGCCGCGTACAGCTCAAGGAGCGCGGCGGCCAGGAACGCGACGTCCTCGAGGAACGCGGGGACCGACGCGTGGCCGTCCTTCCAGACGTGGTGGAGGCGACCGTCGACGACGAGCTCGGAGAGGAGGAAGTCCGCCGTCTCCGCGGCAGCGGCGACGTGGTCGGGCAGACCGAGGTGCATCCCGGTGAGGACGAGCGCGCGGACCGCGAGCGCGTTCCACGACGTGAGGACCTTGTCGTCGAGTCCCGGGTGGACACGCTCGTCGCGCCGCTCCCGGAGGGCGGCGCGGACCCGGTCGAGCTCGACGGCGAACGCCGCGAGGTCGAGGTTGCGTTCGGCGCAGAAGCGGGCCCGGTCGACCGGCTCGTGGAGGATGTTCGTGCCCTCCCAGTTGCCGCCCGGCGTGACGTCGAAGAAGTCGGCGAACGTGTCCACGTCGGCCCCCACCCCGGCGACGACGTCGGCGAACCCGTCGTGGGACCAGACGAAGAAGCGCCCCTCCTCGCCTTCGGAGTCCGCGTCGGTCGCGCTGGAGAAGCCGCCGGCGGGGTGGCGCATCTCGCGCAGCAGGTAGTCGACGGTGGATCGGGCGACGCGGTCGAAGCGCGCCTCGCCGGTGAGCGCCGCGGCCTTCGCGTAGACCGGCGCGAGGAGCGCGTTGTCGTACAGCATCTTCTCGAAGTGGGGCACGAGCCAGCGGGCATCGGTCGAGTAGCGGTGGAAGCCGCCCCCGACCTGGTCGTGGATGCCGCCGCGGGCCATCGCGTCCAGGCTCTGGGTGACGCAGAAGAGCGTGTCCTGGCCCGCATCGAGCTCGGCCTCGGACTCGCGCGCGCAACGGTCGAGGAGCCACTCGAGGGT
>JBOHEE010000238.1:0-7426 GCA_050700895.1 Nitriliruptorales bacterium
CGGGCGCGTCCGGCGAGGGGCGTCACCGCAGCGGCGCGGGCAAGGGCGCGAGACGCGGCCGCCCGCGACCGGCTCGTCAGACGGGTCGCGGCCGTTGAGTCACGTCTGAGTCGCACGGGGTCCGGGACTCGCTCAGCCGGCGCGTCCGTCGCGACCCGTCGCTGTCGGCCCGCTGGCTATCGTCGTCACCGTTGCTGCGCCGCTGCCACCGGCGCGGCTGAGGGCCGTGAAGGTCGAGGAGGCAGCAGTGACCGCGATCCTCGTCGGGACCGACGACGGGCTCCATCGCCTCGACGGCGAGGCGGCCCTCCGGGGCGCGGCGGTCGATGACGTCGCGGTGGGCTGGGTCGCGGCGGGCGGAACCGTCCACCGGCGCAACGCGGCCGGATGGTCCGACGTGGGGGCAGTCGACGGCCTCGAGGTGACCTGCGTCGCCCCGATCGAGGACGGCGCGATCGCGGGGACCGGGGGAGCCCACCTCGTCGCCGTCGGCGACGGTCCGTCAGAGCGGGTCGCCTCCTTCGACGACGCCCCGACCCGCGGCGAGTGGCACACGCCGTGGGGCGGTCCGCCGGCGGTGCGGTCCATCTCGGTCTCGCCCGACGGGACGCGCTACGTGAACGTCCACGTCGGCGGGATCCTCCGGTCCGACGCGGATACGTGGGCGGCGACCATCGACCTCCACACCGACGTCCACCAGGTCCTCGCCATCGACGGGTGGGTCCTCGCCGCCCTGGGGGTCGGCGGCCTCGGGATCAGCCGCGACCGTGGCGCGAGCTGGAGCTTCGACGACGACGGCCTGCACGCGACGTACTGCCGCGCGATCGCGGTCGCCGGCAACACGATCCTGCTCAGCGCCTCGACGGGGCCGGGGGGAAGACGAGCCGCCGTCTACCGCCGCCCGCTCGACGGCGAGGGTTCCTTCGAGCGCTGCGTCGCCGGCCTCCCTGAGTGGTTCAACGCGAACGTCGACACCCACTGCCTCGCCGCGGACGGTGACCTCGCGCTGATCGGAGCACGGTCCGGCGAGGTCTACCGCTCCGAGGACGCCGGGATGAGCTGGGAGCGCATCGCCGACGGCCTCCCCCCGATCCGCTGCGTCGCTCTCTCGGACGCAGGCACGTAGGGCACCTGGGGCTCACCCGTCCTCCGCTCCCGGGATCGAGGTGGCGGCCTCGCCTGTCGTGCGTCTTCAGTCGAGCTCGGCGAGGAGGGCGGTGTAGCGGTCGAGGCGGTCGAGGACGGTGGCTTCGTCGGCCGACGGGAGCCAGACGACGGTGCGCTCGACACCGAGTTCGGCGAGCTCCGTCAGCCGGCCGGGATCCGGCTTGGTCCCGTAGACGGTCACGGACAGCGTCGTCGGGTCGCGGCCGGCCCGCTCGGCCGCGTCGTGGAGGAGCCCGAGGTGGTCGCGGACGTCGCGTGCGCCGATCGGCATCCAGCCGTCGCAGAACTCGACGAGGTGCGAGAAGGCGAGCGGGCCCGGCGCCGCGCCGAGCAGGATCGGTGGGTGCGGCTGCTGGGCCGGCTTCGGCCACAGCCAGGTGGGCTCGAACTCCACGTGCGCCCCGTCGAACCGCGCCTCCTCCTCGGTCCAGAGGTGGCGCATCGCCAGGACCTTCTCGCGGAGGACGTCGCGCCGGTCCGCGAACCGGATCCCGTGGTGCGCCGCCTCGGGCCGGTTCCAGCCGTAGCCGACGCCGAACACGAGTCGGCCGCCGGACAGCACGTCGAGGGAGGCGACCTCCTTCGCGAGGACGATCGGATCCCGCTGCGCCACGAGGCAGATCCCGGTCCCGATCGTCAGCCGCTCGGTCGCGGCGGCGGCGGCGGTGAGGGCGACGAAGAGGTCGTAGGTCCGCCGGTACTCGTCGGGCAGCGGCTGGCCGGACGGGTGCGGGCTGTGGTCGACCGGCATGTGCGTGTGCTCGGGGAAGAAGAGGGAGCCGAAGCCCCGGTCCTCCACCTCGCGCGCGAGGCGGTCGGGCCGGATCGTCCGGTCCGTGGGGAAGATCGCGACGCCGAGCTCCATCTCCGCCTCCTCCGCGAGCGTGCGTCCGATTCCGGGGCTCCGTCGGCCGGACGGATGGCCCGAGGCGGGCCTGCGCGCCGATACGCTCCGCCGTGACAGGGGGACTCCAGAGCACTTAGTTTAGGGCGACGTCGACGCCTTCGCGGCGGAGACGTTCGCGCAGGTCCGGCGTGCCGGCGAAGCGGTGAGCGCGCAGCCCCGCTGCCTCCGCAGCCGCGACGTTCGGCGCGCGATCGTCGACGAAGAGCACCTCGGAGGCATCGGCGCCGGCCGTCTCGCAGAGCTGCCGGTAGAAGTCCGGGTCCGGTTTGCGGACCCCGAGTCGGTGGGACGACACGACGTGCTCGAAGCACCCGGCGAGGAGGTCTGCCTCCAGCTCCTCGAGCCAGATCGGGTAGTTCGTCGCAGCGACGCGGACGACGTCCCCCTCGAGCTCGTCGAGGAGCCGGTCCATGCCGTCGACGAACCCGTAGCCGGAGCGCCGGGTGTCGTGGAAGACCTCGACGTCGATCTCGACCCCGTAGGCGGCGAAGAACTCTGCCTCGGTGATCTCCGCGCGTTCGAACCGCGGCCAGACCTCGGGGTCGCGACGCTCTCGGATCTCGCGTGCGGTGAGACCGGTCGCAGCCTCGAGCGCTGCCCGGTACGGGTCATGGAGGACGGTGTCCATGATGTCGAACGCGACCGCCCGGGGCGGGGACATCAGACCGCGGGCTGGGCCCACCGCCAGCGCTCGACCGGACCGAGGTTCGGTCCCAAGAAGCGTGCGCCCAGGCTCTCGAAGCGCTGTTCGTCGCCGGTCGTGAGGAACAGATGCAGCGGCGTGGCAACGTCGTCGGCGCGCCCGAGGCCGGTCGTCTCGAGGATCGAGCGCACCTCGAAGGCGGTCTCCTCGGCGCTCGACACGAGCGTGACGTCGCGACCCATGACGTCAGCGATCGTGCGTGCGAGGTGCGGGTAGTGGGTGCAGCCGAGGACGAGCGTGTCCACCTCGGCGAGCCGCAGCGGCGCGAGGGTCCTCGCGACGAGCCCGTACGCCTCGGGGGAGTCGAGGTTGCCGTCCTCGACGAGCTCGACGAACCGGGGGCAGGCCTGGCAGAAGAGCTCCGCGTCGGCCCGGGTCGCCTCCACGGCGCGTTCGTACGCCCCCGAGGAGATGGTCGCATCGGTGCCGATGACGCCGAGGCGTCCTCGAGAGATCTTGAGCGCGGCTCGGACCCCGGGCCCGATCACCCCGATGATCGGGACGTGGTAGCGCTCGCGGAGGTCCGTCAGCGCGGCCGACGCTGCGCTGTTGCACGCGACGACGATCATCTTCACGTCGTGGGCGAGGAGGACCTCGACGATCTCCTCGGAGTACTCCTTGAGCTGCTCGGGCGACTTCGACCCGTAGGGGAACCGTGCGGCGTCGCCGAAGTAGACGAGGCGCTCGGACGGGAGGAGGTCCGCCAGCGCGCGGACGATGGTCAGTCCCCCGAGGCCACTGTCGAACACGCCGATCGCACGGTCGTCCAAACTAGGTCCGGTCGGGTCGGTCGAGGACGCCGGCGACGACGTCGGCGAGGGCCGGAGAACGGGCCATGAGATCCGGGTCGAGCTGCACCTCGCCGGTCGCGACCCACCAGAGCCGTGCGACGTCGTCTGCCTCATCCGGGAGATCGGCGAGCCAGGCGAGCGCCGTTCGGGCGGTGTCGGCGTGTCCCTCGCACCAGGCCTCCTCGCCGAGCCGATGCGCGCAGCGGCGGCCGAGGTAGCGGTGGAGCCCTGGACCGCACGTCTCCACGAGCCGAGCCTCGTGGCCGCAGCGATCGCACTCGCCCCCCTCGACGGCCCGCGGGCCGAGATCGTCGTGCTCGAGCCAGGGGTAGTGAGCGAGGAGGGCGCGCCGGAGCACCTCCCGATCGAACCTCGCTCCGTCCACGCCGTTCCCTCCGAGGCGATACCCCATTCCTAGTCCAAGCGGGGCGCGACGACCAGACCTTCTGTCCCGTCCGCCTACGCTTCGTGCGGCCGGTGAGCGAAAGGCACGCAGTGGCGCACCGTATCGCGGTCCTCGGCGGTGACGGGATCGGACCGGAGGTCGTCGCGGAGGGCCTCAAGGTGCTCGACGCCGTCGAATCCGCGGGGGGCTTCGCGACGGAGCGGACGCACTTCGACCTCGGCGGGCGCCGCTACCTCGGGACGGGGATGGTCCTCGACGACGCCACCCTGGAGGAGCTGCGGAGCTACGACGCGATCTACCTCGGGGCCGTCGGGACGCCGGACGTCCCGCCTGGCGTGCTCGAGCGGGGGCTCCTCCTACGGCTGCGGTTCGCGTTCGATCTCTACGTCAACCTGCGCCCGGTGAAGCTCTACCCCGGGGTCCGATCGCCCGTGGAGGGCCTGACCCCGGAGCGTTGCGACCTCGTGATCGTCCGCGAGAACACCGAGGGCCTCTACGCGGACGCCGGCGGGGTGTTGCATCGCGGCACCCACGCCGAGATCGCCACCCAGGAGTCGCTGAACACGCGCCACGGCGTCGAGCGGGTCGTCCGCTACGCCTTCGATCTCGCACGCAACAGGCACGGGCGGCTGACCCTCTGTCACAAGACGAACGTCCTCACGCTTGCGGGTGACCTCTGGAGCCGCGTCGTGGACGAGGTAGGCGCCGACTACCCCGACGTGGAGCACGACTACGTCCACGTCGACGCGATGTGCCTCTATCTCGTCACCCAGCCGGAGCGCTTCGACGTCGTCGTCACCGAGAACCTCTTCGGCGACATCATCACCGACCTCGGCGCCGCGATTCAGGGCGGGATGGGCCTCGCCGCCGCGGCGAATCTCGATCCGGAGCGGCGCTCTCCGTCACTCTTCGAGCCGGTCCACGGGTCCGCGCCCGACATCGCCGGGACGGGGCGGGCGGACCCCACCGCCGCGGTCCTCAGCCTGTCGCTCCTGCTCGACTTCCTCGGCGAGACGAAGGCGGCCCAGCGCGTCGAGGAGGCGGTCGTCCGCTGGCTCGGTGGGCGCAGCGATGGTGGGATGGGATACTCGACGTCGGAGGTCGGTGACCGGCTCGCCGAGCTTGCCGGCAGCGACGGGCCCTAAGCTGGGTCCGAGAGGAGGCTCCTAGCATGCCGATCCCCAAGTCCGACAAGATCTGGATGGACGGTGAGTTCGTCGACTGGGACGACGCCACCGTCCACTTCCTCACGCCGACGTTCCACTACGGCTACGGCGTGTTCGAGGGCATCCGGGCGTACGCGACAGAGCGCGGGCCGGCGGTGTTTCAGCTCGAGGCCCACGTCGCCCGGTTCTTCGCGTCGGCGAAGATCTATCCGCCGCTCGACGAGATCCCCTGGGACCGCGACGAGGTCGCCGAGGCCATCAAGGAGACGATCCGCATCAACGGGCACGACGCGTGCTACATCCGGCCGTCGATCTACCTCGGCTACGGCGAGATGGGCCTGAACCCGCTGACGTCCAAGCCGTCGCTGGCCATCGCGACCTGGGAGTGGGGGACCTACCTCGGCGAGGAGGCGCTCGAGGCCGGGGTCCGTCTGATGACGAGCTCCTGGCGGCGGATCGGCAAGAACACGATCCCCCCGGCCGCGAAGGCGAACGGGCAGTACCTCAACAGCTCGCTGGCGAAGGTCGATGCGTTGCGGGCCGGGTACGACGAGGCTCTCATGCTGACCGAGGACGGCTTCGTCGGCGAGGGCACCGGCGAGAACCTCTTCATCGTCCGCGACGGGAGGGTCCTCACGCCGCCCCTGTCCGACGGTCCGCTCGGCGGCATCACCCGCAGCAGCGTCATGCAGCTTCTGCGGGACCTCGACGTCGAGGTCTTCGAGGGCCCACTCATGCGCACCGACGTCTACCTCGCCGAGGAGGCCTTCCTGACCGGCACCGCCGCGGAGATCACGCCCGTCCGTGAGGTCGATGGCAGGGTCATCGGCCCGCGCGGGCCGATCACGACGAAGATCCAGTCCCTCTTCATGGATGTCGTGACCGGCAAGGTCGACCGCTACAAGGACTGGCTGGCCTACGTGAGCGAGTAGCGGCTCACGGAAGCCTCCTCCGGGTTCGAGCGGGTCGAAGGTTCCGTCGTTTCGTCACCGCCAGGTGACACAACGACGGAACCTTGCGTGTCAGCGGCCGTCTCCGATCACCTCGCGCCGAACATGGCGCGGAGGGCCTCCTCCAGGTGGGGGTGGCGGAAGTCGAAGCCGAGCTCGTCGGTCAGGCGTGCCGGGACGGCACGTTGGCTCGCGGCTGCGAGCTCGTCGGCAGCCTGGCGGCCGAAGACCGCCGCCACGCCGAACCGCGGCACCGTGAGGAAGACGGGCCGCTTCAGCACCTGACCCAGGGTGCGGGCGTAGTCGGCGTTGCGGGCGGGGTTTGGCGCCGTCAGGTTCACCGGGCCGGCCGCGTCCTCCCGATGGAGGAGGTGGAGCATGGCGCGGACGTGGTCCTCCAGGGAGATCCAGGGGAACCACTGCTGGCCGGAGCCGATCTTCCCGCCCAGACCGATGAGGAAGAAGGGGAGCTGCAGGCGCACGAGGAGCGCATCGCGGCTCTGGACGAGACCCGTCCGCAGGTGGACGACGCGGATGCCGGCTTCGGCGGCGGGCGCGGCGGCTGCCTCCCACTCCTGGCAGACATCGGCGAGGAAGCCGTCCCCGGGTTCGCTCGCCTCGGTCAGGACCTCGTCGCCGCGCGAGCCGTAGACGCCGACGGCGGAGCCGGAGAGCAGCACCGACGGACGCCGCTCGAGGCCTGCAAGCGACTCCGCAAGCAGCCGCGTGCCGAGCACCCGGCTCGCACTGATGCGGCGCTTCTTCGCGGTGGTCCAGCGGCCGAAGAGGGGCTCACCAGCGAGGTGGACGGCTGCGCCGATCCCCTCGAGCGCTGCCGCCTCGATGCGCCCGCCGGTCGGATCCCAGCGGACCGCGTCGCCCTCCTTCGGCGATTCGGCGCGGACGAGTCGGATCGGGCGGTGTCCGGCGTCCTGGAGCGCCTGCCGCAGGGCGTTGCCGATGAGCCCGCTCGAGCCGGAGATGAGGACGTCCACGGCTCTCAGTATGCGGAGGACGAGGCCGTTGAGCGAGCCGGTGCCGATCCGGCGAGCGTTCCCTCAGGCTCAGTAGTCGTAGCCGCTACCCCTTCATGTGGCTGCTCTGGACCGGCCTGGGTGCCGATCCGGCGAGCGTTCCCTCAGTAGTCGTAGCCGTAGTCGTCGCGTCCCGGCTCGCCGGAGCCGCCTCCGCCCGCGGCGCCCCCCTCCTCGGTGTAGAAGGCGCCCTGCATGCCGGCACCCACGTGGAAGCGGCAGCTGAACCCGACCGTCCCCTCGACGCTCACCTCGGCGGAGCCGGTTTCGCCCGGCTGGAGGACCACGTCGATGCCCTGGTC
>JBOHEE010000239.1:0-1803 GCA_050700895.1 Nitriliruptorales bacterium
CGGTCGAGCCCACGCCCACCGAGACCGCCCCGGCCGAGCCTGCGCCGGCGGCCGCCGAGCACGAGACCGCCCCGGCCGAGCCTGCGCCCGCGGCCGCCGAGCACGAGGCGGTCCCCGCCGCCGCAGCTGCGGTCGGCCCGACGATCGCATCGCTCGTCGAGGCGCTCACGAGCTTCGACGTGTCCCGTCGCCGCACCGCGCTCGTCGCCCTCCTGGACCGCCAACTCGAGGCGGAGCTCGTCAAGGCCGCCGCGTCGTCGCTGCGGGATCCCGAGACCGACCTGCGGTTCCTCGCCATCCAGGTCCTCGAGCGCGCGCCGGAGCTCGCCCCGGTCGACGCCCTCCGCGCCGCGATGCTCGACCCGAACGCGGGTCTGCGCCGGCGCGCCATGACCCTCGTCGGGCGGACCGGGCGCCTCGATCTCGTCCCCGAGCTGTACGAGCGCCTGGCGGAGGAGAGCGACCACGACGTCGTCGCCGCAGGCGTCACGGCGATGGCCGACGTCTTCCGCGTGGTCGACGGCCACGGCGAGGAGCCCGCGCTGACCTGCGCCTACATGGCCGTCGGCCGGCTCCCGGCCGCTGCGCTGCCCCAGCTCGAGCGTGAGCTCGCACTCCTCTCGCACGCGCTGGACCAGGGCGAGACGCTGCACCGCCTCGGCGCGGGCGACGAGACCATCCGTAGCGGCGCGGCGGTGCTCGCGCTCGAGTCCGGCTCCGAGGAGAGCCTGAAGATCCTCGGCCGCCTCGTGACCGACACCTCGCCGCGCGTGCGTCGCCTCGCGATGGCGGCGGTCGCGCGGTCCCGCTCCGACCATGCCGCCCCGATCCCCACCCCGGCGCCGGAGACCGAGGGGGAGGCCGACGAGCCGGTCATGTCGCGCGCCGTCTCCGACGAGGTCGAGCGCGCGCTGCTGCCGGGCCTGCTCATGGCGCTCGCCGACCCAAAGTCCGAGATCCGCGACCAGGCGCGCAACGCCCTCGCCCTCGTCGACCGCGCCCGCCTCGTCGCCTGGATGTCCGAGCGGGCGGGAGAAGCCGGCCCCGACGAGCTGATCCGGCTGGTCGACGCGACCCGCCGCCTCGACCTGACCGACGTCGCCCCCCGCCTCGCGGCCGCCGGGCTCGGGCTCCAGTCCGCGACCGCCCGCCGCCAGGTCGGCGCCGCGCTGCGCGAGCTGCCTCCGGTGCGCGAGCTCGTCGGGCGCTGGCAGGCCTCCTCCGACCCCGCGGAGCGCTCGGACGCGATCCGCCTGGCCGGACTCGTCAGCCCCGAGGACCAGACCCCGATCCTCCACGGCCTCGAGGACTCGAACGCGACCGTGCGTCTGGCCGCGATCGCCGCGTCGCGCGGCCACGTCGAGGACCGGCTCGCCGAGGCGCTCCTCGACCTCGTGCGGACGGACCCGTCCAGCCGTGTGCGGGTCGCCACGCTCGAGGCGTTCCGCACCTCGCCGCCGCACGAGCGCGTCGCCGCCGCGGCTGCAGCCGCCGAGTCGACCCTCGCGGAGGTACGCAAGTCCGGGCTGACGCTCCTCACCGGCGAGTCGGGCGAGGAGTTCCAGCGCCTCGCCGCGGGCCTCCGCGACAGCGCCCCCGCGGTCGTCGAGCAGGCCGCGACGCTCCTGGTCGGGACCGGCGCCCCCGAGGCGCTCGCGCTCCTGTGGGGTGAGCTCCGCACCGCCGACGACACGAGCCGTCACGTCATCCTCGACGTGCTGCGGACCGAGGACCCGAATGCCCTGGCGCGTCTCGCCCGCCGCGCGGTCGAGAGCGCCGACCCGGCCGAGCGCGTCGCCGGCC
>JBOHEE010000240.1:0-6572 GCA_050700895.1 Nitriliruptorales bacterium
GTCACGAGCCGCCCGTCGGCGTCGATCGTGGAGGCGGCCTCGTCGTCGAGATCCGTCCCGATGCGGCTCACCCGCCCGTCGGCGATCGCGATGTCGACGAGCTCGTCCGGAGCGGACCGCAGCCGCGCACGTCGGACGAGGAGGTCGGCGGCCACCTCACCCACCTCCGGCGAGGGACCAGCCGAGCCAGACCCCGGCGAGGGCGGCGGCGGCGCCGAAGGCGACCGCGAGGAGCAGCTCGACGGCGGGGCGTCGAGCGGCGGGTCGGGGGGCCGGGGCGCGGTAGACGCGGCCGACCTCCGCCGCCTCCGCTGCAGGAGCGGCCTCGGCCTCGACCTCGACTGGCGGGCCGAGGAGGGAGGTCTCGATCGCGGCGAAGAACTCCTCGGCGGTGCGGCGGCTCACCCCGGCGAGGACGCGCTGTCCGACACCGGCGATCGTGCCGCCGACGACGGCGTCGGCGTCGTACTCGAGGAGCGTTGCGGTGCCGCCGTCGAGGTCGCTCAGGCGGACGCGCGCGTCAGCCTCGATCGTGCCCGGCCCGCCCTGGCCGGCGGCGACCAGCCGGTAGCTCTCGGGCTCGACCTTGTCGGCGAGCCGCACGCGACCGACGTAGGTGCCGGTGATGGACGCGACGCCGGCCTTCACCGTGACCGCGTACTCGTCGGGTCCGGTCACCTCGAGGCTCTGGCAGCCGGGCAGGGTGCGCGCGAGCACGGCGGGATCGTGCAGCGCGGCCCAGACGTCCGGGCGGCCGGCGTTGAGGGTGTAGCTGCCGCTGAGCTTCATGCGACGGTCTCCTTCGTCGCCTCCCTGCGGAGACGGTGCAGTTCGTCGGGCGAGAGGGGCATGGCGTCGATGGTGATGCCGAGCGCGTCCTCGATGGCGGAGGCGATGGCCGCGGCGACGGGGATCACCCCGGCCTCGCCGGCGCCCTTGATGCCCAACGGGTTGAGGGGCGACGGGGTCTCGAGGTGGTCGATCTCGATCTTCGGCACCTCGGTCGCGTACGGCATGAGGAAGTCCATGAACGACGCGTTCAGGAGCTGGCCGGCGTCGTCGTAGGCCATGCGCTCGTAGAGCGCCCCGGCGACGCCCTGGGCGACGCCGCCGTGGATCTGGCCCTCGAGGATGCGCGGGTTGATGATGCGCCCGCAGTCGTGGACGACCGCGTAGCGCAGGATCGTGACCTCGGAGGTGTCGGGGTCGATCTCGACGATCGCCGCGTGCATCCCGTTCGCGAAGGTCGACTGGGTCGGGCTGTAGTAGTCGGTGCCCTCGAGGCCCGGCTCCTCGTCGTCGGGGACCGGTGGGCCGTCACCGACCGGCAGGGTGAACTGGGTCGCGGCCTTCGCCTCCTCTCCGAACGCGTAGCGGAGCGGGTTCGAGAGCACGGCGACGGTCTTCAGCGGGATCGAGACGTCGGGGCTGCCCTTCACGCGGACGGTCCCGTCGACGATCTCGAGGTCGTGGGGGTCCGCCTCGAGGGCCTTCGCCGCGACCTCGAGCGCCTTCGCGCGCACCACCCGGGCGGCGAGCGCGATCGCGTTCCCGCTCATGACCGCTGCCCGCGAGGCGAAGGTCCCGACCGCGTACTGGAAGCGGCGCGTGTCGCCGGTCGTCACGTGGACGTCCTCGATCGGCACCCCGAGCTCGTCGGCGACGATCTGGGCGAACACCGTCTGGTGACCCTGGCCCTGGGTCGACAGGCCGGTCGCGACCATCACCCGGCCGGTGGGCTCGACGAGGACGTGGCCGCCTTCGTACGGCCCGACCCCGGTGCCCTCGACGTAGGCGCCCATGCCGATGCCGACGATGCGGCCCTCGCGTTCGGCGGCGGCGCGGAAGGCGTCGAAGTCGCCCCACCCGACGAGATCCTTCACCTTCGCCAGGGTCGCGGGGAAGTCGCCCGAGTCGTAGATCGTCGGCCGCCCGTCCTGGAAGGTCAGGCCGAGGTCGTAGGGCATCTCGTCGGGCTGGATCAGGTTGACGGCCCGGACGTCGGTGCGGTCGCGTCCGAGGCAGCGGGCGATCCTGTCGACGGTCCGCTCCATGCAGAAGACGCCGTGGGGGCGCCCGGCGCCGCGGTAGGGGGTGACCGGGACGGTGTTCGTGTAGAGGCTCGTGAACTCGACCCGGTAGGCGCCGAGCTTGTACGGCCCGGGGAGCTGGGTCGAGGTGATGATGGGGACGATGATCCCGTAGGGCACGTAGGCGCCGTTGTCGTGCAGGAAGCGGACGTCGAGGCCGAGGATGCGGCCGTCGTCGTCGAAGCCGACGCGGACGAACTGGACCTGCCCGCGTTCGTGGGTCGCGCCGACGAAGTGCTCGCGGCGGTCCTCGGTCCACTTCACCTCGTGGCCGAGGAGCCGCGCCGCCCACGGCACGAGGACCTCCTCCGGCCAGGGGTGCATGATCTTCACCCCGAAGCCGCCGCCGACGTCCGGGGCGACGCACTCGACCTTCGCGAACGGCAGCTCGAGGAGCGTCGCGACCGCCGCCCGCACAGAGGTGGGCGTCTGGGTGGAGGAGTGGACCCGCAGGCTCTCGTCCTCGGCGTCCCAGCGCGCGTGCACCCCGCGCCCCTCCAGCGGCATCGACGCGCTGCGCTCGATGTCGAGGCGGAACTCCAGGACGTGGGGGGCGTCGGTGAGCGCCGCGTCGATGTCGCCGACCTGCTGGACGAGATGGGCGGCGACGTTGCCGGGGACGTCGTGGTGGACGAGCTGTTCGGCGTCGGCGGCGTGCTCGATCCCGACGACCGGCGGGAGCGTCTCGTAGGTGACGTCGATGCGCTCGGCCACGTCCTCCGCCGCGTAGCGGTCGCGGGCGACGACCATGACGACCGGCTCGCCGACGTGGTTCACCTCGTCCCTGGCGAGCGGGTACCCGACCCGAGGGTGGGTGAGGTTCGGGTGCGGGATGAGCAGCGGCAGCGGGAGCTGGAGGCTCGGCGGCAGGTCCTCGTAGGTGTAGATCGCGACGAGCCCGTCGACGTCGAGCGCGCGGCTCACGTCGACGCCGAGGACGCGGGCGTGGGCGTGTGGGCTGCGGACGAACGCGACCTCGTACGCGCCACGGCCGAGGTCGTCGAGGTAGCGGCCCTCGCCGCGCAGCAGCCGCGGGTCCTCGCGGCGCTCGACCGGCTCGCCGAAGAGCTGTGTCGTCACAGGCCGACCTCCGGCGCGGCGATCGGAGCCGGCCCGGTGGCGGGGACACCGGTCTCGGCGAGCAGCTCCGCGGCGCGGGACACCGCCTTGATGATGTTCTGGTAGCCGGTGCACCGGCAGAGGTTGCCGGAGATGCCCTCGAGGATCTCCTCCTCGGTCGGCTCGGGGTGATCGGCGAGGAACCCGCAGACGCTCATCACGAAGCCGGGGGTGCAGAAGCCGCACTGGAGCCCGTGGGACTCCTGGAAGGCCTGCTGGACCGGGTGCAGCTCGCCGTCCGAGGTCAGCCCCTCGACGGTGGTGAGCTCGCGGCCGTCCACCGCGACCGCGAACGCGAGGCAGCTGCGGACCGGCTCGCCGTCGAGGAGCACCGTGCAGCAGCCGCAGACCCCGTGCTCGCAGCCGACGTGGGTGCCGGTCAGGCCGAGGTCGTGCCGCAGGCAGTCCGACAGGAGCCGCCGCGCCGGGACCGTCACGGTCCGCGGCATGCCGTTCACGACCAGGGTGATCTCGTGCGTCGGCTCGGTCACGCGGCCTCTCCCGCTCGTGCGAGCGCGGTCCGCAGCGCCCTCGCGGTCAGCACGCCGGCGAGGTGACGCCGGTACTCGGCGGTTGCGTGGATGTCGGTGTCGGGGTCGACCGCGTCCCGCGCGAGTTCGTCCGCCGCCTCCACGTCGCCCTCGGCCGCGGTGAGGTCGACCGTGACCGGGACCCCGCCGACCCCGATCAGCACCGCACGGGCGTCGCCGACGCCGCCGTCCTCCACCGTCGCCCGGACCGCGACCCCGCAGAGCGCGTAGTCCCCGTGCCGCCGGGAGACCTCGACGAAGGCGGTGCCGGTGTGCGGAGGCGGGACACGGAAGACCGCCTCGGTGACGAGCTCCCCCGGGCGTAGGTCGGCGGTGAGCGGCGCGACGAAGAACCGGGCGGCATCGGCGATGCGCTCGCCGTCGGCGCTGCGGATGTGGAGCGACCCCTCGAGCAGGCGGAGCACCGCCGGCATCTCGGCGGCCGGGTCGGCGTGCGCGAGAGAGCCGCAGATCGTCCCGCGGTTGCGGATCACCGGGTGGGCGACGAGCTGGAGCGCCTCGCGGAGGAGGGGGATGGCGGCGGTGGCCCCGCCGTGGCGCTCGAGGTCGCTGGCCCGCACGGCCGCGCCGACCCGGACCTCGGAGTCCCCGACCTCGATGCGGTCGAGCCCGTCGACGCGGTTCACGTCGACGAGGTCGGTCGGCGCGGCGAGCCGCATGTTGAGCAGCGGGATGAGGCTCTGCCCCCCGGCGAGGACCTTGCCGCCGTCGCCGGCTCCCGCGAGGACCTCGAGCGCGGCGTCGACCGTGCGCGGGGCGTGGTAGCGGAAGGGCGGCGGCTTCACGCGCGCGCCCCCGCGTCGGGGTCGTCGTTCACGCGGCTCCTCGTGGGCGACGGATCGGACAAGGTAGTCGCCTCGGCGAGCGCGCGGACGGCGGCGACGAAAACCTCCTCGGGCGGGCTCACCAGCCCCGCGCCGACCTGTCCGGTCCCGGCCTCGCGCCCGGCGATGCCGGTGTTCACGAAGGGGAGCACGCCGCTGCGGACGACCCGGGTCACGTCGACCCCGACCGGGGTGCCGCGGAACTCGAGCACCGGGATCTGGTACGTCGGGTGCTCGGCGAGCGTGATCTCGTACATCGACCGGGTGGCGCGCAGCGCGTCGCCGGCCGCGCCGCCGACGAAGCGGACGATCGCGGGGGCGGCGGCCATCGCGAACCCGCCGACCCCGGCGGTCTCCATGATCGTCGAGTCGCCGATGTCGGGGTTCGCGTCAGCGGCGGAGAACCCGGGGAAGAACAGCCCGACCGGCACGTCGGCGGGACCGGTGAACCAGCGGTCGCCGGTGCCCGACACCTGGATGCCGAAGTCGGTGCCGTTGCGGGCCATCGCGACGATCACCGACGAACCGGGGAGATCGCGGGCGGGGTCGAGGCTCGCCTTCGCGGCCGGCATCACGAGGTTGAGCACGAAGTGGTCGTTGCCGTTCACGAAGCGGACTACCTCGGCGATCTCGCTCGTCGGCCGGCCGGTCTCGACGAGGTCGCCGACGATCTCGCGCAGCAGCAGCGAGGTGCCGGCGCGGTTGCGATTGTGGCCCTCGTCGCCCATCTGGAGCGCCTGCGCGACCAGGGCGCGCAGGTCCACGGGGCCGTGGGCGCGGATCGTGTCGCGGAGCGCCGGCGCGAGGACCGACTCCATCCAGCGCAGGCGCTCGATCACGTCCGGCGCGAACGCCCCGTAGCGGAGCACCTTGCCGAGCCCCTCGTTCAGCGAGCAGTAGGTCTCGTTGCCGTGCGTCTCGTTCTTGACGACGAACATCGGCATCGAGGCGCTCACCACCCCTGCCATCGGCCCCACTGCGGAGCGGTGGTGGCACGGGGTCAGCTCGACGTCGCCGTGCTCGGCGAGCGCCACGGCGGCGTCGGGGTCGTCGGCGAGGCCCTCGTAGAGCATCGCCCCGATCAGCGCCCCGCGGAGCGGACCCGAGGTCCGCTCCCAGTCGATCGGCGGGCCGGCGTGGAGGAACTCCCCCGGCTCGAGGCCGACCGCCTCGGCGGCGGTCGTCACGTCGACCCAGAACGGGTGCGCCGACGTGATGCGCTCGAGCGCCTCCGCGTTCGCCGCCTCCAGGCGGGGGTCGGCGGCGATCCGTGCGAGCGCCTCGGCGGTGTCGCCGAGCGGTGGCCGCCAGTCCACGTGGCGGACCGCCACTGCCTGGGCGGCCAGCCCGTCCTCGAGGAGGTCGATGCCCGCGGTGACGACCGCCGGCGGCCCGTCGAGCAGCCCGTGGAAGGAGGTCCCGGTCACGACGTCGCCCTGTCGACGAGGCGGACCGCCCCCCGGGCTGCGACCGCGTTCGACAGGTGGACCGAAGCCCCGGCGTCTCGCAGCGTCGCGCCCTGACGGTCGCGGCCCTGCGGGTCGCTCGCGGTGCCACAGAGCGAGACGACGACGGCGAGGTCGCGGCCGTCGGCCTCCGCGACCTTCCTCGCCTCGCGGATGGCGGGGCCGAGGCTCGCGGCGGGGTCGGGGTTCGTGCCGTGTCCGAGGACGACGTCGAGCAGGACCACGGCGGTTCCGGGGTCGGCGGCCTCCTCGCGGAGCCGCTCGATCCGCAGGACGTCGTCGATCATCGGGTGCGGGCGGCCGAGGGTCAGGCGGTCGTCGCCGAAGTCGATCATCACATGGCCGTCGCCCCGCAGGTCGTCGCCCAGCGCCCATCCGGGGTCGAGCGGAACGTTCGACCGGACCGGTCCGAGCGCGTCCGACGCGATCGCCATCGCCTCGGCGAGCAGCGTCCCGCCGGCGAACAGCCCGCGGAGCGCGCCGGCCCGGGGCCGACGCGGCGTGGCGGGCGCTGGCCAGCTG
>JBOHEE010000241.1:0-3846 GCA_050700895.1 Nitriliruptorales bacterium
GCTACGTCCACGGGGGCGGGCCTCCGCGGGCCTTCGCCCGCGCCGCCGCGCAGGCTCGTGCGGCCTGGGCCGACGCCGGCCGTCCGGGGACGCCGCCGCTCTGGGGACAGGGCTACTTCGCCCTCGGCGACGCCGCCGACGCCGGCCGCGACTACCTCCTCGACTACTACGCGTTCACCGGCGCGTTCGCGCAGCGGATCGCCGGCGGGCTCCTGACGACCCCGCTCGACGTGCGCGAGTGCGTCGAGGGCTACGCCGACGCCGGCTGCGACCACTTGGTCCTGCTCCCGGCCGTCGCAGACCTCGACCAGGTGGAGCGCCTCGCCGAGGTCCTGTGAGCGACGCCGGCTGGGCACATGTGCCCGTCCGGTTCACGATCCCGGGCCGAGCCAGGCGTCGAGGCGGTCGCGCTCGAAGGCCTGCTTCGCACGGAAGCTCTCCTCGCTCGCCTCGGTGAGCTCGACGTCGGGTTCGGGGGTGGCGTAGAAGTCGCCCTGGACCATTGCGACCCGGCGTCCGGGGACCTCGAGGAAGCAGCTGCCGTGACCGTCGAAGCGCGCCGCCTCGCCGCCGTTCAGGTCCGCCGCGATGTTCCTCGCCGCCACCTCGGCCTCGCCGGCGGCGAACACGCCAGCCTTCGGGAGCTGGGCGGTCGCGGTCGGGACCAGGGTGCAGTCCCCCACCGCGTAGACGCGCGCGAAGCCGGTCGCGAGCGTGTGACGGTCCGGCTGTATCCACCCCGACGGCGCCGCGAGGGCGCTGTCGCCGAGAACCGGAGGGAGGGCGCTCGCCGGGACGCCGAGGAGGAGGTCGTAGTCCAGGTCGCTGCCGTCGGCGAACCGCAGCGTGCCGTCCTCGACCCCCGCGACGGGATGCTCGGTCAGGAGCTCGATGTCCTGCCCGGCGAGGTGCTCGGCCACGTAGGCGCTCGCGTCGACGCCGGCGGCCGGGAGCGTGATCGGCTGCGGCGTCGTGAGCGCGAGCTCGACCCGGTCGCGGACTCCCCGCTCACGGAGAAGCTCGTCGACGATCAGGACCGCCTCGTACGGCGCCGGGGGGCACTGGAAGGGACCGCCGAGGATCGAGACGACGACCCGTCCCTCCTGGAGCCCGGCGAGGTCGGACTTCATGGCCGGGAGCGCTGCGCCGTCGTAGAGGTTGTGCGCGTTCTCACCGGCGAGGAGATCGAGGTGCGCCGGGGCGAAGCCGGCGCCGAGCGCGACGAGGAGGGCGTCCGCGGACAGCGACCCCTCGGCCGTCTCGACCGTCCGCGCCTCCGGGTCGACCGCCCGGATCTCGCTCTGGAGGAAGCGGATCCCCCGTCCCTCCAGCCCCCGCAGGGAGGCCGTGCCCTCGTCGAGCGGCCGCATCCCGCCGAGGTCCCAGAGCTTCGCGAAGCCCATGTAGAAGTGGTCGCTGCGGCCGACGAGCGTGATCGAGTCCCCGTCGTCGAGAAGACCGCGCAGGGTGTCCGCCGCGGCGAGGCCGCCGAAGCCGCCTCCGAGGATCAGGACGTGCGCCATCGGCGTTCCTTCGTCCGACGCTCCGGCGAGGCTAGTGCCGCTCCCTCTGCCCTCCCGAACCCGCGAGGCGTCACTGCCCGCCCGCGAGTCGCCTGAGCTCGCCGCGGTTGACCTTGCCGAGGTGGGTGCGCGGGAACTCGTCGACGACGACCACCCGCCGGGGGTGCTTGTAGGCCTCGAGGCGCCCGAGGGCATGCTCGCGCAGCTCCTCCTCGAGTCCGTCCGGCGCGCCGGGGGCGACCACGAACGCGACCGGCCGCAGGAGGCCGTCCGCGTCCTCCACGCCGACGACCGCCGCCTCCTCGACCGCCTCGTGCTCGAGGAGGACGCCCTCGACCTCCGCCGGGACGAGCCACTTCCCCTTCACCTTCAGCGCGTCGTCGCCCCGCCCGACGTAGCGCACCCAGCCCTCGGCGTCGCGGCTGACGAGGTCGCCGGTCACGACCCACTCCCCCACGAACGTCCGCTTCGTCTCGGCCATGTTGCGCCAGTAGCCGATCGCGCGCGAGTTGCCGCGGGCCCACAGGCGCCCGACCTCGCCGTCGGCGACGTCGGCGCCGTCGTCTTCCCGCACCGCGATCTCGAAGCCGGGCACGACCTTGCCGAGGGTCCCGGGCTTCACCTCACCGGGCAGGTTGCTGACGAAGATGTGCCACATCTCGGCCGTGCCGAGCCCGTCGTAGAGCTCGACCCCGTGGGCGCGCTGCCAGCGCTCGTAGAGCGCCGCCGGGAGCGCCTCGCCCGCCGAGGTCGCGAACCGCACGCTCGACAGGTCGCGGTCCGGTCCGCCGGGGTGGTCGAGGAGGGCGGCGATCATCGAGGGGACGTTCACGAGGATCGTCGGGCGGACGCGCTCGATGCGGTCGAACAGCACGTCGGGTGTCGGGTGCTCGGGGAACAGGTGCGCCGACGCCCCGACCGCGAACGGGAAGAGCAGGTTGCAGCCGGTCGCGTAGCCGAAGTAGAGCTTCGGGACCGACATCGTGATGTCGTCCTCGCGGTAGCCGACACCGCCCTTCGCGTAGAGCTCGGTGGTGTTCGCGTACGAGGTGTGGGACTGGACGACCGCCTTCGGTCGCCCGGTCGTCCCGCCGGAGAAGAGCCAGATCGCGGGGTCGTCGCGGTGGGTCGCGACCGTCTCGAGGTCGTCGTCGGGGTCGAGGTCGTCGAGGCTCGCGTGACCCTCGACGGCGCCGCCGACGACGAGGAGCCGCGGGAGCGCCTCACGGGCGGTCGCGGCGGCCTTCTCGAAGCTCGCCACCGCCTCGGGGCTCACCACCGCGAGGGTCGCATCCACGTAGTCCATGAGCCCCGCGAGCTGGTCGGGTTGCTGGTCGGGGTTGACCATCACGACGACCGCCCCGACCTTCAGGATGCCGAAGAACGCGGCCACGAACTCCGCACCGTCGGGAAGGGCGACGAAGACCCGCTCCTCCCCCCGGACCCCCAGCTCCCGCAAGGCGTTGCCGAAGCGGCGGGCGCGGCGGTCGACCTCGGCGTAGGTCAGGTCGCCGTCGTCGAGCCGCAGGGCGATGCGGTCCCCCCGCCCCTCCGCGAGTCGGTCACCGAGGAAGTGGTCGGCGATGTTGAAGCGCTCCGGAGGCTCGAAGCTCATGTCGACCACCGTAGTCCGGACCAGATGTGTCGCGGGCTACGCCTCGCGTCCAACGAGAGACTTGGAGAGGCCGCTCGACTTCTTGAGCCCCCGAACCCCCTACTCCGGGACGACGACGGTCGCGACGATCTCGACCAGCGCCTGCGGGTCGGCGAGCCCCGAGACCTCGAAGAGGGACACCGCCGGGTAGTGGCGGCCGAGCGTCTCCCGCCAGGCGTCGCCGATCGGACCGAGCGATTCCCGGTAGGCCGCCGCGTCGGTGAGATAGATCTCCATCCGGACGAGATGCTCGGGACGGGCCCCCGCGGCGTCGAGAGCGGTGACGAGGTTCCGCAGCGCGGCCGCGAACTGCTCGGCGAGCGTGTCGCCGTCCACGCCTCCGTCGGGGCGGTGCGCGGTCTGACCCGCGACGAACACCAGGCGGCCGGGCGCCGGGACGGCGACGTGCGAGAAGCCGCGGGGCGGCATCAGGCCCTCGGGATTGACGAACCGGTGAGGGGACTCGGCCACGGCGTTCCTCCGGGGACGGCCGCAGCGACGCTAGCTGGGATGCCGTTCGATGTGGGTGTCGATCCGTGCCCCCAGCGCGTCGATGCGCGCACCCAGCTCGTCGCGGACACGGTCGATGCGCGCCCCGAGCTCGTCGCGGACACGGTCGATGCGCGCCCCGAGCTCGTCGCGGACACGGTCGATGCGGCCACCGAGGTC
>JBOHEE010000242.1:0-1890 GCA_050700895.1 Nitriliruptorales bacterium
GGAGAACTGCGCGGCCTGCGCGTCACGCTGCGCCACGAGCTGATCGAGCTGCGCCTTCGCTTGGTCGTGGGCGAGCCCCTGAATCTCCGCGAACTTGGCGACCGCGTCCACCGGGTCGCGCGGGGACGCGAAGACGTAGTGGATGTCGATGCCTTCCGACCCGTAGTAGTCCTTCGGGCTGGCCGGCTTGGAGGTCACGGTGAAGTCGACGATCCCCTCACCCTGCGGCGTTGGGAACTCCTGGATGACGGTCTCTGACACTGCGCACGCTCCCGGATAGGTCGGTCTCGGGTGGTGATGGGCATTGTGGAAGCCATGGGGGGGCGCGGCAGACATGCGGAGGCCCCCGTCTCGGCGGGGGCCTCCTGTCGTGCGGCCGGGAGGATGCGAACCCGACGGCAACGCGCTACATGGTAGCGGAACCTTCCGTGTACCCCTCGGGTCGCGCAGGACAGGGCGACCCAGGCGCGGCGTAGTGGGGGCACCAGCGTGGCGAGCACAGGTTCGAGTCCGGGTTTGGCGTGAAGTCGCCCGCGGCCAGCCGCTCCTCAGCCGCACGCACCTTGCCGTCCACCCACTCGCGGTCCAGCTCGTCCACGTTGATCGGGATGACCCGGACCGCCTGGAAGTTGGCGTTCTTTCCCTGCGCGTAGCGCATGACGTGGTACTCGAAGCGTGGCGTGGCGCGCACCGGCAGGTTCGGAGCCAGCGGCGAGGCCGCGCCGTACAGGGTTGGCTGGAGGCGCTTGCCTTTCCCGTCCTTCTTCCACCCGTCCAGCTTGAGGGCGATCTTGTAGTCCACCTCCACGAACTCACCCGTCTCGAGGTCCAGGTAGAGGCCGTCGATGAAGCCGAGTAGGGGCCGGGGAGCCACGTCGGGGACCCATACGCGAAAGCGGGGCTCGAAGGCGACGGGGCGCCACGCCATAGCCCGGTCGCGCAGGCTGCCGCCTTCCCCCGGCTGGCCTTTCGGGATCGGGGCGTGCCACCACGCTTCGAGGGCGCGCCAAGCGGCCTCCGTGGCGGTCTCGAAGGTGAAGGGTCGCCCGTCCTCGTAGTCATGCTCGTCGGGGAGGTCGTGGCGCTTGGCTTCGGTGTGTTCCTCGGCCAGCATCCGCAGAGCGTCAAGATGGAGTCCCTCGCGGTCGCCTTCGGCCCCCCGAGACGCCCACCACCGCAGACGCTCGCTCTCGTGCGCCTCGACCGCCGCATGGACGGCGGTGCCCGTCTCCATGTTCCACGAAGCCGGCTCGTCCAGCCCGTCGATGTAGCGCAGCTTGAAGCGCCAGCCGCAGGTGTCCAGCTTCTCGAGCGACGACTTGGACCAGGATCTCATGCGGTAACGTCGTTCTTGGCGAAAAAGGCGTCGATGCGGCAGGCCCAGCAGGGGAAGTCGCGCCCATCTCCGGGCGGCTCGTGCGTGGCCGGGGCGCAGCGTTCGGTGGCGTTCACGAGCCAGCGTGGGATGTCGCAGCCGCAGCACATGTCCCCGTCGTCGGACCAGTGCCAGCAGTGCGACGGGCCGTGCGGGCATCCGTCGGGAGACGGGGACTCCTCGACGGCGGGGGCGCTACCCAGCATGGCGGTGCGGAACCTCTGCGTGAAACTCGTCACAACCACGGCCCGTAGGCGGTCCCGTGCGGGCCGAGCCAGTGCTCCCACAGGGCTGCGAGCATCTCGTCGGTGACCTCGGGCGCGATTTCGTCGTCTATTACGTCGCTGCCGTAGTGGATCGAGCAGTGAGGCAGTGCGGCGCGGAGCGTGACGATCGCAGCGTAAATCTGGGGCCAGTAACCGCGGGGATACACGTCGCTGTAGTAGCGGTGGGAGTTGACGCAGTGAACCGCGGCGATGTGTCGGCTCCGCCTGAGCGGCGGAGCGTCGTCTCGG
>JBOHEE010000243.1:0-4829 GCA_050700895.1 Nitriliruptorales bacterium
GCTCGGTCGCTCCTTCCGGCGCCTCCGGCTCGGCGCCTCCAGAGGGTCGCCGGATCGGCACCGGCTCGCTCACCCGGCTCCGGCGGTTCGGTGAGGTGCCTCCGCTTACCCTAGCTGCCGAACCAGCCGGTTCCGCTGAACGAGGTCCGGCGTCGCGATCGGAGTGCGGCGAGCGCGGTGAGCGCCGCGAGTCCCTGGAACGCGACGACGCCCCACACCGCGAGGCGGGACAGGAAGCCGCCGCCGAAGTCGCCCCCGCCGAACGCCGCGGCGTGGTCGAGGACGGAGACCCCCACCCACAGGCCCGCGAGAACGAGGACCCCGCCGTAGCCGGCCCGGCTCTCGCGCATGGCGCCGAGTGCGAACAGCATCTGGACGGCCAGCGCGAGACCGATGATCGCACCCTGGCTGCCCGCGTCGAGCGTGTCCGACAGCACGCCCCCGGTCGCATCGTCCAGGACGTGGACGAGGATCGGGACCATCGCCACGGCGGACAGCACGGCCGCCGCGGTGCCCTGTCGGCTCTTCGACGAGCTGCTCAGGCTGACCGGGCTCACGAGGCGTCGGCCCCGAGCCGCTCCTTCATCCATTCGATGATCCCCCCTCCGAGCAGCACGTCCACCTGTCGCTCGGAGAGCTGGTGGTGGGCGATGAAGCTCGTTCCCTTCGTAACGTTCTCCACCTCGACCTCGTCACCCTTCCGTACCGCCTCGCGGAGGCTCGACAGCCGCAGGACGTCGCCCTGATCGGTCCCCTCATAGTCCGCCCGGTCCGAGAAGGTCAACGGCAGGACACCGAAGTTCACCAGGTTCTGCCAGTGGATGCGGGCGTAGTCCATCGCGAGGACGAAGCGGAGCCCGAGGTAGCGCGGTGCGAGGGCGGCGTGCTCGCGGCTCGAGCCCTGACCGTAGTTCTTGCCGCCGACGACGCAGTGCCCCCCGTTGCGGACCTCCGTCGCCCGGTCGTGGTAGGTCTCGTCGACCACCTCGAACGCGAACTCGCTGATCTTGGGGATGTTGCTCCGGTAGGGGAGAACCCGCGTCCCGGCCGGCAGGATCTCGTCGGTGGAGATGTCGTCGCCGACCTTCAGCAGCACCGGCACCTCGGGCTCGTCCGGCAGCGGGACCATCTCGGGGATCGAGGCGACGTTCGGTCCCTTGCGGATCTCGATCTCGGCCCGCTCGTCCCGCGACGGCGGCGCCTGGAGCATGTCGGTGTTGATGAGGATGTCGTCGGGCTCGGTGAGGCGCGGGTACTCGATCCCGAAGCGGTCGGCGAGGTCGCGCGGGTCGGTGATCTCGCCGGTGATGGCCGACGCGATCGCGGTCTCCGGCGACACGAGGTGGACCTTGTCCTCGCGGGTCCCGGACCGTCCGGGGAAGTTGCGGGGCACGGTGCGCAGGCTGATCTCGTCGGTGGCAGGAGCCTGGCCCATCCCGATGCAGCCGTTGCAGCCCGCCTGGTGCAGCCGAGCCCCGCCGTGGAGGAGCTTCAGGAGGTAGCCGTCGCGGGCGAGGTTCTCGAGGATCTGGCGTGATGTCGGGTTGATGTCGAGCGACACGCGCTCGTGCGCCTGCCGGCCGGACCGGTGGAGGATCTCTGCCGGCACCGCGAAGTCTCTCCAGCCCGGGTTCGCGGAGGAGCCGATGTAGGCCTGTGCGATCGGCTTGCCGGCGACTTCGCGCACCGACACGACGTTGCCGGGGCTGGTGGGCAGCGCGACGAGCGGCTCGAGCGTCGACAGGTCGATCTCCTCGTGCTCGTCGTAGTCCGCGCCCTCGTCGGCGAGGAGCTCGCGGAAGTCGTCCTCGCGCCCCTGGCGACGGAGGAAGGCGCGGACCTCGTCGTCGGCGGGGAACACCGACGTGGTCGCCCCGAGCTCGGTGCCCATGTTGCAGATGACGTGGCGGTCCATGCACGACAGCGACGCGAGGCCTGGTCCGTAGTACTCGATGATCGTGCCGACGCCCCCGCTGACGCCGTGACGACGCAGCACCTCGAGGATGACGTCCTTCGCCGACACCCACTCGGGCAGCTCACCGGTGAGCTTCACGCCCCAGATCTTCGGCATCCTGATGCGGAGCGGCTCGCCGGCCATTGCGAGGGCGACGTCGAGGCCGCCGGAGCCGATCGCGATCATCCCGATCGCACCCGCGGCGGGCGTGTGGCTGTCGGATCCCGCCATCGTCTTGCCTGGAACGCCGAACCGCTCCTGGTGCACCGGGTGGGAGACCCCGTTGCCGGCGCGGCTGTACCAGACGCCGAAGCGGTCGCAGGCGCTCCTCAGGAAGATGTGGTCGTCGGGGTTGCGGTGGTCCTGCTGGATGATGTTGTGGTCGACGTACTGCGCGGACAGCTCGGTGCGGACGCGGTCGAGGCCCATGGCCTCGAGCTCGAGCATCACGAGGGTGCCGGTCGCGTCCTGGGTCAGCGTCTGGTCGATCGTGAAGCCGATCGGCGAGCCGGGCTCCATCTCGCCCTCGACCAGGTGCTCGGCGATGATCTTCCTCGCCACGTTTTGACCCACGCTGCGTCCTCCTGTGCCGTCCTTCGACCCTACCCGGGTCTACCCGCACTCAGAGCCGGCTACGGAGCCACTCGACGTCCGCCGCGTGTTCCTCGACGTCGCCGGGCGTCTCGACGATCACGGGGGCGCCGGCCGTGCGGACGACGTCGATCAGGGCGTCGGGGTCGATCCGGCCGGTGCCGAGGTTCGTGTGCCGGTCGCGGCCCGATCCTGCCTCGTCCTTCGAGTCGTTGCAGTGGAGGAGATCGATGCGGCCGACGATGGCGCGTACCCGTTCGACCGCGGTGGCGAGGTCTTCACCCGCCGAGTGGGTGTGGCAGGTGTCGAGGCAGAAGCCGAGGGGCACGTCGACGTCGGCGATCGCCTCCCACAGCGCCCCGAGGCGGTCGAACCGGCGAGACATCGCGTTGCCGCCGCCGGCGGTGTTCTCGATGAGCACCGGGACGGTCGTCTCGAGCCGCTCGAGGGCCTTGCGCCAGCGGGCGTAGCCCGCGGCCGGGTCCTCCTGGTCCTCGCAGTGGCCGCCGTGTACGACGACTCCGGCCGCGCCGATGTTCGCCGCTCCCTCGCAGGTGTTCTGGAGCATGTTCCGCGACGGGTGGCGGACCCGGTTGTTCCCCGAGGCGAGGTTGATCAGGTAGGGGGAGTGGACGTAGATCGGGATGTCCGCGGCACGCAGCTCCTCCGCGTCGGGGCGCGTCGTCGGGACCTTCCACGACTGCGGGTTGCTGAGGAAGAACTGGACGACGTCGGCCTTGCGGTCGCGGGCGCCTTCCAGCGGGTCGCGGTTGCTGACGTGTGCACCGATGAGCATGCTCCGACCTTAGCGGTCCTCCTTTCCGCGGCTCTCCCTGAGGCTGAGGCGTCCGGTGCCGATGAGCATGCTCCGACCTTGGCGGTCCTCCTTTCCGCGGCTCTCCCTGAGGCTAAGGCGTCCGGTGCTCGACGTGGTGTGCGGCTGGGCCGGCCAGACGTGCGCCAGAGCTGGGCGCCAGCCTCCCCGGCAGCCGCCGCCAGCGGCCGGTCGTGTCTGGCTGGCCGGGGCTCGCTCACTACGCTCGTCCCTGCCGGAACGGGAGGATCCGCGTGCAGTTCGCCCCGCACACCGACGACGACGTCCGGCGGATGCTGGACGTCCTCGGGCTCGGGGCGGTCGACGAGCTGTTCGACCACATCCCGGAGGAGGTCCGCGCGCGCGGGTCGATCGACCTGCCGCCCGGGCTGTCCGAGGACGAGGTCGTGCGCCGCTTCGAGGCGCTGGCGGCGCGCAACCGCACCGACCTCGTCTGCTTCGCCGGCGGCGGCGCCTACGACCATTACGTGCCGGCCCTCGTCCCCGCGATCCTCTCCCGCGGCGAGATCTACACCAGCTACACGCCCTACCAGCCCGAGGTGAGCCAGGGGGTCCTCCAGGCCCTCTTCGAGTACCAGACGGTGATCTGCGACGTGACGGGCCTCGACGTCAGCAACGCCTCGCTGTACGACGGGGCGTCGGCCGCCTCCGAGGCGGTGAGCATGGCCGCTGCCTCCACCCGCCGGTCCGGGGTGGTGCTCTCGGAGGGCGTCACGCCGGCTGTGGCCGAGGTCGTGGGGACGTTCGCGCACCCGCGCGCGTTCGACATCGCCACCGCCCCGCTGGACGAGCAGGGACGCACGGCCGTGCCTGAGGTCGGGTCCGACGTGGCCGCCCACGTCGTGGCGCAGCCGAACCACCTCGGGATCGTCGAGGACGTCCGGGCCCATGCCGAGGCGGCCCACGCCGCGGGTGCTCGGCTGATCGTCGTGCTCGACGCGACCGCGACCGGGCTCCTGCCGACACCCGGCGCGCAGGGCGCGGACCTCGTGGTGGGCGACGGCCTGCAGCTCGGAAACGGCCTGAACTTCGGTGGTCCCTCGTTCGGATTCCTCGCGGCGCGACTCGACGATGCGCGCCGTCTTCCCGGCCGACTCGTCGGCGAGACCGTGGACCGCGAAGGCCGCCGCGGCTACGTCCTCACCCTCCAGGCCCGCGAGCAGCACGTCCGCCGTGAGAAGGCGACGAGCAACATCTGCACGAACCAGACCCTGAATGCGCTCGCGGGGCTCATCCACCTCGTCTGGCTCGGGCCTGCCGGCCTCCGTGAGCTCGCAGACGCGTCGCTCCAGCGCGCCCACGACCTCGCGGGACGGCTGACCGCGATCGACGGCGTCGCGCTCGCGTTCGATGGCCCCTTCTTCAAGGAGTTCGCGCTCCGGGTGCCCGGCGACCCCGACGCGGTCGTCGCGGCGGTCGCCCGCGAGGGCTACCTCGTCGGCCCGGTCG
>JBOHEE010000244.1:0-5543 GCA_050700895.1 Nitriliruptorales bacterium
GACGAGCGGCCCGACCGTGGTCAGGGAGACGGCCAGGGCCGGCCCGGCGACGACGTCACCCCCGACGATGGCGAGGTCCCAGCGCTCCCCCGCCTCGCCCATGCCCTCGTAGAGCGCGGTGACCTCCGCCTCGCCCATCGCGTCCGGGACCTGGAGGGCGACGACGGCCGCGGTGGCCCGCGCGCCGACCGCCGCCATGTCGCTCACGTTCACCGCGACCGACTTCCAGCCGATGTCCGCGAGCGAGGAGATGCCGAGGTCGAAGTGCACCGCATCCACGAGTGCGTCGACGGCGATCGCCACGTCGCGACCGTCGATCCGGACGACCGCGGCATCGTCCCCGGCGCCGAGCGGCACGTCCGGGCCGTCGCCGGCGAGACGCGGCCACAGCGCCCGGAGCAGGGTGAACTCCGCGGTCACGTGATCTCCCGCTCGTCGTGGCAGCGATGCAACCAGGGTCGACCGAGCGCCGCCGCCGCGGACGTGGCAGGCTGCGGCGTGCCCGGGGTCACACGCGCACGAGGAGGGACGACCTTGGCAGTCTCCGCGTACATCCTGATCCAGACCGAGGTCGGCAAGGCCGCCGACGTGGCCGAGAAGGTCGCCGGCATCAAGGGCGTGGCCGCCGCCGAGGACGTGACCGGGCCCTACGACGTCATCGTCCGCGCCGAGGCGCGGAACGTGGACGAGCTCGGCAAGATGGTGGTCTCGAAGATCCAGGCGATCCCTGGCATCACCCGCACCCTCACCTGCCCGGTGGTCCACCTCTGATCCCGTGGTCGCCCCCTGACCAATGGGGGTTCGGGGGCCTCAAGCAGTGGAGCGCGGCCACACCAGTCTCCCGTTGCCGCGCGGAACGTGGGCCCCCGACTGATCCGGGCGGTCTGCCGGGAGTCGGGATCAGGCGCTCTTGACGGGGGGACGCTGGACCTTGCCGGCCTTGATGCAGGAGGTGCAGACGTCGACGCGCTGGGCGCGGCCGTCCCGCCAGATCTTCAGGCGCTGGATGTTCGGGTTCCATCGCCGTGACGAACGACGGTGGGAGTGGCTCACCTGCTTGCCGAACCAGGGGCCCTTGCCGCAGATCTCGCAGACGGCGGCCATCGCAGCACCTCTCGGGATGTGATCGGACGGGGAAGCGTTTCGGAAAGTCTGGTCATCGACCAGACGACGCAGACTACCCGGGCGAATGGCCGCACGCACACAGAAGGCAGTGAGAGGAGGGTGGTCGAGACAAGGTTCCGCGGTTACGTCACCTGGGGGTGACAAGACGACGGAACCTTCGTCCTCGGCACACGCGCGACCCCCGCGCCGACGTCCCTCGTCATTGCAACGAATCGGGGGTCGGGTCATCACTGCGATCCGCACCGTCCCCGTCCGGATCGCAGCGACGTCCCTCGTCATTGCAACGAAGTGGGGGTCGGGTCATCGCTGCGATCCGCACGGTCCCCGTCCGGCACATCACCCTGCCGCCCCCGCCGCCCCGCCCGCAGCACGCTCGAGACGGCGAACCGCGCCCCGTACGCGGGCACCTTCAGGACGACGTCGAGGCCGGGGACCTCGATGCGCTCGACGAGGCGCCGCCGGCGGCGCATCTCCTCGTTCTCGCGTCTGCCGACCCAGCCCCACGACCGGAACAGCAGGAGTCCGCAGAGCACAAAGAGGAGGAACAGCCCTCCTAGGAGGCCGGGTGGCTGCGCCGGAGCTTGCGCATCCGGTTGACTTGTCGCGGCCGGGCCGAGAGAGGATGACCGTGGCCGAGCAGTCGGCGACGCGACGCGCGTTCGACGCGACCGCGCTCCGGGACCTCGTTTCCCGCTACCGCGACGCGCTCGAGGCCCGTCGCGAGGAGCTCGACGCGCTGAACGTCTTCCCGGTGCCCGACGGGGACACAGGGACGAACCTGCTCCTCACCGTCCGGAGCGCTCTGGACGGTGCCGACGGTCTGCCCGAGGGCTCTCCCGAGGCCTTGAGCCGCGGGGCACTCATGGGTGCGCGTGGCAACTCCGGGGTGATTCTCAGCCAGGTCATCCGCGCGCTCGCCGACTCCGTGGACGCGGAGGACGGCCTCGACAGCGAAGGCGTGGCGGCGGCGCTCGCGCGCGCCCGGGACCTCGCCTACCAGGCGGTCGCCAACCCGGTCGAGGGGACCATGCTCACGGCGGTCCGTGTCGCCGCGGAGTGCGCTCAGGAAGCCGCCCGGGACGCCGACCTCCCCGTACTCGCCGAAAGGGTGTGCGAGCGCGTCCGGGAAGCGGTCGAGCGGACGACCGAGCAGCTCGAAGCCCTGCGCGAGGCCGGTGTGGTCGACGCCGGGGCGCGCGGCTTCGAGGTTCTCTGCGGCTGCCTCGCAGACCTCGCCCACGGCCGCGAGGGGACCCAGCCGCCGTCGACGTCGCCGCTCGTCCACCGCACCGGGCCCGTCGGCCGCCGCGAAGGCGGCTCCCTCGAGTACCGCTTCGAGGTCCAGTACCTCCTCGAGGCCCCCGACGACGTCATCCCGGGACTCCGCGAGCGGCTCGGCCGCCTCGGCGACTCGGTCGTGGTGGTGGGCGGCGGTGACCTCCTCAACGTGCACGTCCACACGAACGAGGTCGGCCAGGCCATCGAGGAGGGCCTCGCGGACGGCAGACCCTCCCGCATCCAGGTCACCTCGTTCGCGGACCAGATCGAGGAGCGCGCGCGGGCGCAGGGGCCCTCGGACCCCGAGGAGGACGTGCCGCCGCTGGCGTGTGTGGCCGTGCTCCCGTCCGGGGCGCTGGCAGAGGCCGCGCGCGGCCTCGGGGCGGTCGTCGTCGAGGGGGTCGGTGGCGACCTCCCCTCGGTGGCCGATCTCGTGAAGGCGGTGAGCGAGGCCCGCGGCGGGACCGTCGCGATCCTCCCCGGCCACCGCAACGCGGTCCCCGCTGCGGAGCAGGCGGCCGAGATGGCCGCAGCCGAGGATGGCCGCGAGATCGAGATCGTCGCCGAGGCCGTGTCGCCGCCCGAGGTCCTGTCGGCACTCTCGGTCTGGGTGCCCGGCGGCGACGTCGCCGACGCGCTCTCGTCGCTGCGTGAAGTGGCGGCCGCGGTCCGCAGCGGCGAGATCGTCGAGGCGGTTCGCGACGCGGACACCCCCCTTGGTCGCGTGGCCGCGGGCGACTTCCTCGCGGTGTGCGACGGGGACCACGTCGCCGCGTCCTCGGACCCGATCGAGGCGCTCACGGCTGCGGCGCGCTGCCTCGGCGCGGACGGTGCCGAGGTCGTGACCCTCATGGTCGGCGACGGCGTCCCCGACGACGAGCGGGAGGAGGCGGTCGCCGCGGTCGAAGGGTTCGGGGCCCATGTGGACGTCGTGGACGGGGGCCAGCGTCCCGCCCGCTACCTCCTCGGGGTCGAACGGTGACCATCGCGCTGGACGACGCGGTCGAGGTGGTGCGGGGGGTCGGTGCGAAGTCGGCCGCGGGGCTCAAGTCCGAGCTCGGCATCGAGACGGTGCGCGACCTCGTCGAGCACTATCCGCGCCGCTACGAGGACCTCGGCGAGCTCACTCCGGTCGCCGACGCCCCGCTCGGGGAACCCGTCACGCTTGTCGGCACGGTCGACACTTGGAGCCACCGCCGCTCCCAGAAGGGCCGGCGGCTCACCATCAGCGAGGCGACGATCCGCGGCGGGGACGGTGGGACCTTCGTCGCGACGTTCTTCAACCAGCGGTGGCGCGAGCGCCAGCTCCCGCCCGGCGTCGTGGCCGCGTTCAGCGGCACCCTCGAGGTGCGCTACAAGAAGCGCCAGATGGCGAACCCGCGCTTCTCCCAGCTCGGGGGAGAAGGGCACGCCGAGGCGTCGCCGCGTCTGCTGCCCGTCTACCCAGCCGCGGAGGCCGTCCCGACATGGCGGCTCCAGCCGTGGATCGAGTCCGCCATCGGCGACCTTCCTCCGGTCGAGGACTTCCTCCCGGAGCCGTTCCTGGACCGCCACGACCTGCTCGACCTCGACATCGCGGTCCGGGGGATCCACCTCCCCGAGGACCGTGAGACCGCGGCGGCGGCACGGCGCCGCCTGGCCTTCGACGAGCTCTTCACCCTCCAGGTGGGCCTCCAGTGGCGTCGCGCGCGGATGGAGGCCGAGGCGGCGGGGCTCCGCAACACGCCGGCGCGCGAGGGAGTCGCCGCGCGCTTCCTCGAGGTCGTCCCCTTCGAGCCGACACGGGCACAGCGGCGCGCGTTCGGCGAGATCGGCAGCGACCTCGACGGCGAGCGCCCGATGCACCGGCTCCTCCAGGGCGACGTCGGCTCCGGCAAGACGCTCGTCGCGACCTGGGCGCTGCTGTGTGCGGTCGACAACGGGCGCCAGGGGGCGCTCATGGCGCCGACCGAGGTCCTCGCCGAGCAGCACCACCGGACGCTGACCGAGCAGCTCGCACCGCTCGGCGTGAACGTCCTCGACGGGATCCGCGTCGAGCTCCTGACGTCCGGGACGCCGACGTCGTCGCGGCGACGCATCCGCGGCGAGCTGCTGTCGGGCCGGGTCGACCTCGTCGTCGGCACCCACGCGCTGCTCGAGGAGGGCGTCCGCTTCGCCGGGCTCGGGGTGGTCGTCATCGACGAGCAGCATCGCTTCGGCGTCCACCAGCGCGTCCGACTGAAGGAGAAGGCCAAGGAGGAAGAGGCGGCCGGCGAGCCCGACGTCCTCGTCATGACCGCCACGCCGATCCCGCGATCCCTCGCGCTCACCCTCTTCGGCGACCTCGACGTCACCGTCCTCGACGAGCTCCCCCCCGGCCGCAAGGAGATCGTGACCCAGCTGATCCTCCCGGAGCAGGCGAAACGCCGCGACCGCCTGTACGGGTTCGTCCGCGAGCAGGCGGCGGCCGGCTTCCAGACCTACGTCCTGTGCCCCCTCGTCGAGGAGTCCGAGGAGGTGGCCGCGCGCGCCGCGGAGGCGGAGCACGCGCGATTGCGGGACGAGGTGTTCCCCGATCTCCGGGTCGGGCTCGTCCACGGGCGCCTGCGGCCGGACGACAAGGAGGCTGCGATGTCCTCCTTCCGGCGCGGTGAGACCGACGTCCTCGTCGCGACGACCGTGATCGAAGTGGGCGTCGACGTGCCGAACGCGACCGTGATGGTCATCGAGGATGCGGAGCGCTTCGGCATCTCCCAGCTCCACCAGCTGCGCGGCCGCGTCGGGCGCGGCGCGGAGCGGAGCTACTGCGTGCTCTTCGCCGGATGGTCCGGCGGGGAGCTCACCGAGGAGGCGAGGACCCGGCTCGAGGCGGTCACGGCGACCACCGACGGCTTCGAGCTCGCCGAGGTCGACCTCGAGCTGCGGGGCGCGGGGGAGCTGTTCGGGGCGCGCCAGTCCGGTATGCCGGATCTGAAGCTGGTGAAGCTCGGCCGCGACACGACGCTGATCGCCGAGACCCGGGAGGCGGCCCGGGAGCTCGTCGCCGACGACCCCGAGCTGCGGCGCCCGGAGTTCGCCGCGCTCCGGAGCGAGGTCCTCCGCCGCTACCGGGGAGGCCTCGAGCAGCTCGAGGCCCTCGCGACCGGCTGACCACCGAGTCG
>JBOHEE010000245.1:0-2224 GCA_050700895.1 Nitriliruptorales bacterium
CGCTCGGGGTCGATCCCGCGTTCGCCGACCAGCAGCTCGATCGGATCACCCGGGATCAGCCGGATCAGCGAGAACGCGACGATGGTGACCCCGAGGAAGGTCGGGATCAGGACGCCGAGGCGGGTAAAGACGAAACGCAGCATGGCTCAGGCGGCCCGCTGCCCGGGCCAGATTCTCGGACGACGCTCTTTCCCTTCCGGCACAGCATCACCTCATGGTGAGCCCCGACCAGCCTGGTAGCACACGGCGCGCCGGGCAACCAGCCAACGCCGCAAAGATCGATCGCGCGGTCTGACGCAGCAACAGGATCAGGCGTGACCGCTTCTGCCTCTTCGCGATCTGTTCGGCTACGAAGTCGCCAGGTGGCGGCGCTTGCGCACTCGTCGATCTGATCGACGCCACCCGTGACCATGAGCGAGCTGGACCAGTTTTCCCTCGGGTGGCCCCGCGGCCCCGGTCCACTCCACCTCCCAACCAGCCCGAGGGCACCATCGGGGGCGGTCGGGAGGCGGAGCGGGCTGGTGCGAGCTGATCGAAGGGATGCGCTAACCCTCGGCCCAGTCCGCAAGAATCTGCGCGAGCGCTTCGGGCTCCGTGACCATGGCGTCGTGGCCCGTCGCCAGCTCCGTGACCTGCCAACCGGGCGCTCCCGATGCCCACTCGTAGAATCGGCGCATGTAGGCAAGCGGCGGATCGGTGCATCGTATGTAGAGCTTGCGCGAGATCCTGGCGCCGGGCGGACCGTCGAGGTGGAGTCGTTCGAACAGCGTACGGAACGGCTGGGGGGTGCACTTGCCGTCCACCCAAGCCTGCTTTGCCGGATCCCGCACGCCGTAGAACTCGGCCGGGCGCGGCGGCCATTGCCAGCCGCCATTCGCGGCCACCTCCTCCAGGATCGCCTCGCGCCGCTCCGGCAGCTGCAGATCCAGCGCGCACTGGCCGTCCTCGGGCACGAGCGCATCCAGATAGACGAGCGCGCGGAGCCGCTCGGCAAGACGGTCGGCCACGCCGGTGATGACCATGCCGCCATAGGAGTGGCCGACCAGCACCACGTCGCGCAGCTCCTCCCATTCGATCAGATTGGCGACGTCCCGGACGTGGGTCGAGAGATCGACCGCTGGCGAGGCGAGGTGGCTGCGCTCGCCCAGCCCGGTCAAGGTCGGCGCGAACACCTCGTGCCCGGCGGCGCGCAGGGGTGCGACCACGCCCCGCCAGCACCAGCCGCCGTGAAACGCGCCGTGCACCAGAACGAAGGTCGCCATGGCAGGCCCCCATCAGATGGTCGGCGAGCCGGCTCGAAAGGGCGCTCGCCGAACCGCGCCCGATTCGACCAGCCTTGATCTTCCGGCGCCCGGAGCGCGCCCTTACTGGACTCTATAGGCCGTGACCGTGCCGTCCATCATCATCGGAATCACGGCCAGATCTTCGCTCTCGACGAACTCGTGGTCGGCGCTGCCCTGGTTCAGATCCATGATCAGCTCGGCCTCGCCGTCATCGCCGATCTGGTAGAGGCCGCCGCTGAACCAGTCGGTCGCCAGATAGCCGCCCTGGCCGTCCGGCTCCACCCCGTCCAGGTTGCCGATCGGGTCACCGGGCCCGATGCTCGTGATCGCCTTGCTCTGGTAGTCGACCGCCTTGAGGTGGCCGGGCACGTCGGTCGAGAAGTCCTCCTTGGGCTTGCCCCAGGCGGCGACCACCAGACGATCCTGCTCGGCGAGCAGGCCGTTCGGGTTCTCGAGTGCCGCATCCTGGACCCACATCTCGAACTGGTCGCCCCTCGAAGCTGAGTAGGACGTCTCTGACTACCGCGTGCTCGCGCGGATCGGGGATGCCGCGAAGAACCTCGCAAAGGACGAGATCGCCGACCAAGAGATTGGGGATCGCCACGCGATCCCCGCGCTCCGAGTCAGGATCCAACCACGCGAGCAGCGTGCCCAGAATGGCCGTCTCGCGCGAGCGCACGCCCCGCAGGTGGTCGATCCATACGGAGCTGTCGATCAGCACCCTCATGCGCGGCGATCGGGCTCGTCCGGCTCATCCAGGCGTTCCCGATGCAGATCGCCCTCCCATCGGATCCGACCGAACAGCTCTTGGGCACTGGCCTGTCGCTTGTGGCGGGCGAGCAGCCGCAGGCCCGCCTCGACGACCTTGCGCTTGGTCTTGAGGCCGGTTGCCGCCATCGCCTCGGCGAGGAGCGCATCGTCGATCTCGATGTTGGTTCGCA
>JBOHEE010000246.1:0-2113 GCA_050700895.1 Nitriliruptorales bacterium
AGCATGCGACCATCCTGCCCTGGAGCCGCAGGGCCGCTATCGCGGCCCCGCTATCGCAGGCTTTCGGTACGACCGCTTGTGCACGTTGATCCGTACCTGCCTGTGCAGCCTGAGCGGTACGCCGACAACAGGCATGGAAAGCGCGCGCTGCGGCCGAGATCCCGCGGCAATGGCCTTGGGGTGAGGTTCCCCCGGTTTCCCGGAACGACTCGCCTGCCGTGGGAGCCAGGTCGTAGGGGTGGGTGCGTCGCGTCCGACAACCGCGACCAAAGCAGATACGCTACGCGCGCGCCCGGCGCGACCAAGAGCGCCTTCAAGCATGAGCAACCGCGTCGTAGTCGGGTGCGACAGGGCGTGAACACCCGCGATACACGGATCATAGGGCAAGCAGATCACCCGTGCGAGGGCCACCCTGGGCTGGGTCCCGGTCCAGGAGCGGTCGGATAGGGCCTCTCGGACTGCTAGTGGCGAGCCACGGGCCATGTGATCGCAGGCGCGGCGAGGTAGTGCTCAAGCTGTGCGAGCTGACGCGTCACCGCATCGAGCACGGTAGGCACCGCGAGCTCGGATAGGCCTTCGTCAAGCAGTTGAAAGCGATGCGGATCGTAGCGGGACGGGACCCGCCTCAGGATCTTGGTGCCATCCGGGCTGACAAACGGGGCGAACCGAAGCAGGCCAAGTTCGCGGAGCATCGCGTGCCCTTCGTAGGCGTCGCGCTTAAGGCCGTACTCGTCCTCACGGGTGTCGCCATAGACGTAGACTCCGTGCTCGGCGTGCTCCCCTGGATATCGAATGGCCAGGTGACGGAACATCAGCCAGGTGGCAATCTCCGTGGGCTGGAGGACGTGAACCCATCCGTTGAGGAAGAACTGCACGGGGATGTCAATCACCGCCTCGTTGGCCTTCGGCGGAGCGTAGGTCCGAGGGCTCGCCAGATCGCCCCTGCCGGCCTCATGCATGAGAGTGAACTCCGCGAACCTGCGAGTCCCGCCAAATCGGGGGATCTCCACCATGCCAAGGCCGTGGAGAGTCTCGAGGGCCCCTTTGACCTGACGGATCCGGTTATCCAACCGCGTCCGCCGCTCCTTGGTTCGACGGTCCCCTTCCGCATCGACGGCGACTAGATCCACCCAGGTGACGGCGCCGTCGCCGTGATGGAGCTTCATTGCAACACATGATGTGGATGTGCGGCGGCACTGTGCCTCGTACAACGCGAGCAGGTAAAACCGCAGCGCGATACCGCGGGGTCGAAGGAGCTGCGTCACCGGCGGCTTGACCGGCTTGCCGTCGACGGTGCGCGACTCCGACAGGTGGATGAAGGCCGGCCGGACGCGGATCGTCTCGGGCCGACGCCCTTCCTCCCATACCTGCCGTAGGCCAGCACGGACCCGCTCGTCGAGCCGGTCCTGCTCCAGTTCGGCAATGCGACGCCGACGCCGCTCCAGCACCTGGCTGCGGCCCGCCACGGTAACCAGCCTCAATCCTGACGTTCTACCCGCAACGTTTTGACCCTCACTAGAAAGGCTCTATCATCTCGTCATCTGTGAGCCGCTCTAGCGCGGGCCAAAGTGTACCTCAGCATCGCCAAGATCAGTTCGCCGCGCGACTGCACCGCGATGCAATCTGGTCTCCGGACGGCGGGACCACCCCCGGGACGCCGACGCAAGACCCCGCAAGGAACGGTGAGGCAGGTGAGCGCGATGCTGGTGAAGGCCGTCGCGGTGATAGCTGTGGCAGTGCCCACCCTGCTCCTCGTGGCCGGCTCAGTCCTGCTTGCAGTCTGTCTGCCCTTCGTACCGGCCAAGCGTCGCCGCCCGGTACGGGAGGCGCTCAACGCGCTGACTCAACTGGCCGACGTCATCCAGCCGCGTCACACCACGCCACCCGAGCTATAGATCGCTCAGCACTGATCCCGGCGTGGCGCTGCAGGCGTCCAGATGACTCATGGACGCGCGTGCACGCCCTCTGCTCACTGCTTGTGACGGCGATAACCGTCACGACGTGTCTTGGTGTGCACGGATGGGACAGTTATGTCGGGTCCTTCGATCACTGTGTGGAGGTTCGTATCGTGACAAGTTGGGTGCGCATACAGCATCTACAACAGGCATGACCT
>JBOHEE010000247.1:0-8039 GCA_050700895.1 Nitriliruptorales bacterium
CGACATCCGCGATCTGCTCACCGCCCCTGCGCCACGATGAACGTCACCACCCACAGTCACCCTCGCGTGCCCACCCAGCGACACCAACACCGTCGCGACCGAAGACAAGAAGGGTGGCTGCCTACAAGAACATGCGGCATGCGAGAGAACTCGGCTCTCTGCTGCGAGTCTGCGCAAGCGGCTTCAGTTGCTAGTGACGGAGAGCAGCGGGCGTGAGGCCGTCCTTCCCGCGCACTGCCGGTATGGGCTCCTGCCTCGGGGGGCAGTCGTGTCGCGTCGACGGCACCCTGGCTCCGATCCTGCGTTCCGACCGTCTGGGGGACGGTCCACCTTGGAACCCTGCGGAATCCGTGGCGTCATACCGGTCGTGTCCAGATGACATGCTCAGGCGGAAGCGGCGTGGCAAGCTTTGGTCGGACAGCGAAGATCCTGGTTCTCGGCGTCGTCGTCCTTACAGCGGTCGGATGCCGTGATGGCAACGATGAAACAGATCAGCCGGCGCCGGATGCTCAAGCAGTCGACGTCGCGAGCGACCGCGGCCCGTATGACCCAGCGGCTGAGATGCGGCCAGACCTGATGCGGATCGAACCGTCCACGGCATCTGCCGGACAGGTGGTGGAGTTGTATCTTCCTGAGGAGACTGTACGTGGGGTGGCGTTCGTGCTCGAGCAACGTCTCGACGACGGGTGGTCCCTGCGGTACTACCTCACCTCTGACCCGCAGCACCCATCGTGGGGACCAGCCAGCGAGGACTACGCTTGGAACAGCCTTGGCTTGCTCGGACCAGGACCAGACCCGGTAATCATCCCGCCGGGGACGGCCCCTGGCGATTACCGGATCTGCACGGCGAATGCCGCCCGCAACTTCTGCGCGCCGCTGCGTGTGTCAGCAACCTAGGTTCCCAGTTCGAGCCGAAGTCGCGCTAAAGCGGGGGCGCTGTGCATCCGAGTAGATTAGTGTTGCTCGTGTGCACAAGGAGCCTGCGTGACCCTGGGTCGCGTCGCGGCGCTCGTCGTCGCCCTGCTCGTCGTCGCCGGTCTCGGCGGCACGGTCCGCGCCGCCCAGGAAGCGGCCGCCTCGTCTGACGAGGACCTCGTCGACCGGCTCGTCGCGATCGAGGACCGAGCAGCCAGCGTCCCTGTCTTCCCCACGGTGACGGTGTCGGTCGACGAGACCTTCGGGACCCTGAGCGGGGACTTCGTCGGCGCCCGGGCGACCCTCGATCTCGTCAGCGACGACCTCACCGAGCTCGTCGCGGCAGCGTCGGACGCGGACAGCGAGGTGGCCGACGCGGTCGCCGCGGTCGCCACCGCGTACCGGACGATGCACGAGGGCTACGCGTTCCTCGAGGAGTACGAACGCAGCATCCTCGTCGGGCCAGCCGTTGACGACGTCAGCGACGAGGACGGGGGGACCGCCGTGGTCGACGGGGGCGGGGACGAGGCTCGCGGCCCTGCGGAGAGCGGGCTGGTCCTGCTGCTCGACGCCCTCCCGGGGTTCCACCAGGGCTACGGGGTGCTGCGCGACGCCGAGGCGGCCGCCGAGGTGCGCTCGCTCTTCGAACTCCGGTTCCAGGAGGTGCAGACCGCCGCACGGACCGACGGCGAAGCCGCCCAGTTGGCGCTCTCCCTCCCTTCGACGGATCTCCTCGTCCCGGTCTCTCGCTTCGATCCGGCCGGCGCGGACGGGGACCGCGCTCGCACCGTCCGCTACGCCTGCGTGGAGCGCGACGACTACCTCGCCGCCCGCAGCTTCGACGCGACCGAAGAGGCCACCCTTCCCGACGAAGATCGCAACGGCCTGCTCTTCACCGACTGCCCAGGGCTCACGACCGACACCCTCGTCGTAGAGGCGCCCGCCGGCGGCTAGGGGTCTGGGGCTCAAGAAGTGGAGCGCGGCCACACAAGTCTCTCGTGGCTGCGCGGAACGTAGCCCCAGCCGTATAGGGCAAACGCGGCGTGAGGTACCGTCGCCTTCGTGGACACGATCGAGAAGCCGAACGAGCTGCTCGCCCTGCATGACGTCAGCGCCGAGCTCTTCGGGACGATCCGCCGCTGGTTCGACGTCCCCGATCGGGTGACGATCGACCTCGAGGAGGTCGACTCCGCCGTCACGGAGCTCGGCGACCCGGTGATGGTCGCGGCGATGGCCATGCGGAAGCTCCAGGCCATCCATCTGCTGTCGACCCCGGGTGTGAGGACGAGCACCGATGTCGTCGTCTCGATCGTCCAGGATCTCGATCGGGTCCTGCTGCAGGCCCCGGTCCTGCGCCTGCGCGTCGCTGCCGCCACGACCGACTGGGACGCCGCCCTGGTCGAGCTCGGGGCCGGGCTCGACAGCGAGGCGCCTGCCGCCCCCGACGAGGTGGACGAGGAGACCCTGCGCTTCCGTTCCCGCCACCAGAAGCTGCACGAAGCGGTGTTCGCGGTCCTCCGCGCGTCGCAGGGAGAGATCCGCTACCTCATCTGAGACCGCCGCCGCACGGACGAGAAAGCACCCCACCCATGTCTGAGTCCCGCACGGATCACAACGAGGAGACCTTCGAGGACCTCCTCGGCATCGGCGGTCGCAACCTCCTGCCCAAACGGTTCGTGCCCGAGCGCTACGTCAAGCCCGTGCTCGACTTCATGCGGACGGAGGCGTCGGGCGGCATCGTCATGCTCGTCGCCGCCGTCGCCGCCCTCGTGTGGGCGAACTCCGCCGGCTGGGAGACCTACGAGCGGCTCTGGGAGACCCACCTCACGATCGACCTCGGGGGCGTCGTCCACATCGACCACTCCCTGCGCGAGTGGGTGAACGACGCCCTGATGGTGATCTTCTTCTTCGTGGTCGGGCTCGAGATCAAGCGCGAGCTCGCCATCGGCGAGCTGCGGGACCCCAAGACCGCCGCCCTCCCGGCCATCGCGGCGATCGGCGGCATGGTCGTGCCCGCTCTCATCTACTTCGGCTTCAACGCCGGCACCGAGGCGGTCCGGGGGTGGGGGATCCCGATGGCGACCGACATCGCCTTCGCGGTCGGCGTCGTCGCGCTCACCGGCACCCGGGTGCCGATCGGGGCGAAGCTCTTCCTGCTCGCGCTCGCGATCGTCGACGACATCGGCGCGATCCTCGTCATCGCGGTGTTCTACACCGAGGAGCTCGCCCTCGGTTGGCTCGCCGCCGCCATCGTCGGCATCGGCGTCGTCATCCTCGGGCGGACCCTCCAGATCCGCAGCGTGACGTTCTACATCGTGGTCGGGGTCGGGATCTGGTTCGCGATGCTGGAGTCCGGCGTGCACGCGACCCTCACCGGCGTGGCGCTCGGGTTCCTCACGCCGGTCCGTCCGCTCTTCAGGCCGGACGGCTACGCCGACTCGGCCCGGGCGCTCATCGACCGGGTCGAGGACTACGCCGGCGAACCGGACGAGCCCGAGGACCCCCACACGGGCGAGCGCATCGCGTCGCTCCTCCGCAACATGCGCACGCTCAGCGCCGAGACCGTCTCACCGCTCCACCGCATGGAGCACGGGCTCGCGGTCTGGTCGAGCTTCGTCGTGGTGCCGATCTTCGCGTTCGCGAACTCCGGCGTCCGGTTCGTCGGCGTGGATCCCGGCGGGGTCATCACCGACCGGGTCGTGCTCGGGGTCTTCTTCGGCCTCCTCGTCGGCAAGCTCGTCGGCGTGAGCGGCTTCGCCGGCCTCGCGGTCCTGACCGGGGTGGGTCGCCTGCCCCACGGCACACGCTGGCGGCACGTCTTCGGGCTCGCCCTGCTCGCCGGCGTCGGCTTCACCGTGGCGCTCTTCGTCACCGCGCTCGCCTTCCGCGACCCGGCGCTGACCGACAGCGCGAAGATCGGCATCTTCGCCGCATCGCTCGTCGCGGGTGTCGTCGGCTACACGTTCCTGCGCACGACCCCGGAACCGCAGCAGCCCCACGCGGAGGACCTGGCGCCTTCTTGACGCCAAACTGCCGGGCACTTGCCGGAGTGAGCCCGGCGTCCGCTCGCGCCGCGCGCACGTCGCACGTCCCGGCGAAAACGGTCTCGAGACCTGCCACGCGCAACCTCCGACCGGTGTAGTTTCCCGCGGGGAAACACCACCGGAGGTCCCATGAGAACACGCATCCGCGCCCTCTCCCTCTTCGCCGCGATCGCAATGCTCGCGGCGGCGTGCGGGGGCAACGGAACGGACACCACGTCCGGCACCGACGACACCGCAACCGGGACGGCCGACGACACGGCCGGCGACGACACCGAGACCGAAGAAGAGCCCGCCGATCCCGAGGCTCGGGTCGGCCTGGTCTTCGACATCGGCGGACGCGGCGACCAGTCGTTCAACGACGCCGCCTTCGCCGGGCTCGACCGAGCCGCCAACGAGTTCAACATCGAGACCCTCGACCTCGAGCCCGACGCGGGCGGCGAGAACCGCGAGGAGCTCCTGCAGCTGCTGGCCGAGGACGGCTTCGAGCTCGTCTTCGCGGTCGGCTTCCTGTTCACCGACGCCGTGGCGGCGACCAGCGAGGCGTTCCCGGACACGACGTACGGACTCATCGACTCCGTCGTGGAGGCCGACAACGTCGCGTCGCTCGTGTTCGCCGAGCACGAGGGCTCGTTCCTCGTCGGCGCCGCCGCCGCGATGAAGTCCGAGACCGGCAAGCTCGGGTTCATCGGCGGGGTCGAGATCGACCTCATCAAGAAGTTCGAGGCCGGATTCGTCGCCGGGGCGCAGCACGTCAACCCCGACATCGAGGTCGACGTGAAGTACATCAGCCAGCCCCCGGACTTCAGCGGCTTCAACGATCCCGCGAAGGGCAAGGAGATCGCGCTCGCGCAGTACAACGCCGGCGCGGACATCATCTACCACGCCGCAGGCGGCAGTGGCGGCGGGCTCTTCGAGGCCGCGAAGGAGGTCTCGGAGGAGAGCGGCTCGAAGGTGTGGGCGATCGGGGTTGACTCTGACCAGTACAACACCGCGGACCCCTCGGTCCAGGAGTTCATCCTGACCTCGATGCTGAAGCGGGTCGACGTCGCCGTCTTCAACACGATCGAGTCCTTCCTCGCCGGTGAGAACGTCGGCGGGCAGGTCACGACCTTCGACCTGTCGGTCGACGGCGTCGGGTACTCGACGAGTGGCGGCTTCGTGGACGACATCGCCGCCGATCTCGACGCGTTGAAGCAGCAGATCGTCGACGGCGAGATCGAGGTGCCGCAGGCGCCGGAGTAGCGTCACGACGGCGCGGCGCCGGAACGGGCTGAGCACGCGCCCGGCCCGTTCCGGCCCGCCCTCGTCCGAGCGTGCCGCCCTGACCCGCCGTCCGCCGTCCCCGCGAGGCCAACCGTGAACGAAGACGGGCTTGCGGTCGAGCTCCGGGGGATCACGAAGCGTTTCCCCGGCGTCGTCGCGAACCGCGACATCGACCTGCGCGTCGAGGCCGGCGAGATCCACGCCATCGTCGGCGAGAACGGCGCCGGCAAGTCCACCCTCATGAAGACCCTCTACGGGATGCACCGTCCCGACGAGGGGCAGATCCTCATCGAGGGCAGTCCGGTCGACTTCGGCTCACCGAAGGACGCGATCGAGGCCGGCATCGGCATGGTCCACCAGCACTTCATGCTGGCCGACAACCTCACCGTCCTCGAGAACATCGTCCTCGGAGCCGAGCCGTCCCGCGGCGTCGCGCTCGACCGGAGGACCGCCCACCGCAGGATCGAGGACCTCGGGGCCCGGTACGGGATGGCGGTGGACGCCGACCGCCCCCTCGGGGAGCTCGAGGTCGGCCAGCGCCAGCGCGTCGAGATCGTCAAGGTCCTCTACCGGGGCGCCCGCATCCTCATCCTCGACGAGCCGACCTCCGTGCTCGTTCCCCAGGAGGTCGACGAGCTCTTCCGCAACCTCCGCGACCTCGTCACCCAGGGCCAGACCGTCCTCTTCATCTCGCACAAGCTCGACGAGGTGCTCGAGATCGCCGACACCATCAGCGTGATGCGCGGCGGACAGATGGTGGCGACCGTCAAGCCGGGAGCGGTCGACACGAGGCGGCTCGCCGAGCTCATGGTCGGCACCGAGCTGCCGCGTCCCGAGGCCAGGGAGCCGACCGTCACCGACGTGGCCGAGCTCGAGGTCGAGGAACTCGGGGTGCTCGGCGACGACGGCCGCTGGCGCCTCCAGGACGTCAGCTTCGGTGTCCACCGCGGCGAGATCGTCGGCATCGCGGGCGTGGAGGGCAACGGCCAGGGCACGCTCGTCGACGCGCTCCTGGGGCTCGTGGGCGCCACGGCCGGCCGCATCCGGTTCGCAGGCGAGGACGTCACCGGGTGGTCGACACGCCGGCGTCGCGAGGCCGGGATGGCCTACATCCCCGAGGACCGCCACCGCCGTGGGCTCCTCCTCCCGCAGCCCTTGTGGGAGAACGCGATGCTCGGCCGCCAGACGCGACCGCCGGTGGCGCGCGGGCCGTGGATCCGCCCCGACGCGGCACGCGAGCTGGCGGCGCAGATCATCGCCGAGTTCGACGTGCGGACCCCTGGCCCCGACGCCTCGACCCACGTCCTGTCGGGCGGCAACCAGCAGAAGTTCATCGTCGGCCGTGAGATGATCGCCCGACCGTCCCTGCTCATCGCGGCGCATCCGACCCGCGGGGTGGACGTCGGCGCCCAGGGCGCGATCTGGAAGCAGCTGCACGAAGCGCGGGCCCAGGGCCTCGCGGTGCTGCTCGTCTCGGCCGACCTCGAGGAGCTCATCGGGCTCTCCGACACCCTCCACGTCATCCTGCGAGGACGTCTCGTGGCGGAGCTCGACCCGGGTCCGGTCACCCCCGAGGACCTCGGCTCGCACATGACGGCTGCGGGCGCGGCACCGGTGGAGCCGCTCGCCCCCCCGGAGGCCCCAGAGGGGGGCAGCGGCTCGTCTCCGGGCGGGGCGACGGGCTGGACGACGCCCGGGGACCGCCCGTGACGCGGCTCCGGCTCGTCCTGCTGCGCACCCTGGCGGCACCGCTGGCCGCGATCGTCTTCGCCATCGCGGTGTCGTCCGTCGCGCTGCTCGCGAGCGGGGCCAGCCCGCTCGAGGCCTTCTCGACCATGTGGCGGTTCGGCACCCGCTTCGACTCCGTCATCTCCACGCTGAACCGCGCCATTCCCCTCTACCTGTCGGGGTTGGCGGTCGCGGTCGGGTTCAAGATGGGTCTGTTCAACATCGGCGTCGAGGGCCAGTACCGGCTCGCCGCGGTCCTCGCGGCGGCCGTGGGGGCGGCCGTGCGACTCCCACCGGTCCTCCACGTCACCCTCATCATCCTCGTCGGCGTCGCCGTCGGCATGGTGTGGGCGGGCATCCCCGGGATCCTGAAGGTCACCCGGGGCGTCCACGAGGTGATCTCCACGATCATGATGAACGCGATCGCGGTCGGGCTCGCCGCCTACCTCCTGTCCACCTATCTGCGCGACCCGAGCGAAACGCTCGTCATCAAGACCCATCCGATCGCGCCGAGCGGCCAGTTCCCGTCGCTGAACCGACTCCTCGAGGCCGTCGGCCTCGAGATCACGAGGGGCAACCTCCAGGGCTTCCTCGTGATCGCGATCCTCGTCGGCGTCGCCTACTACGTGCTCCTGTGGCGCACGCGCTTCGGCTACGACCTCCGCGCGTCGGGCATCAACCCGTTCGCCGCCCAGGTCAGCGGGGTGCACGCCGGCGGCATGGTGATCCGGGCGATGCTCATCAGCGGCGGGATCGCCGGCCTCGTCGGCATGTCGCAGATCCTCGGGTTCTTCCACCTCTACTCGATCGACTTCCCGCAGGGGCTCGGCTTCACCGGGATCGTCGTCGCGCTGCTCGGGCGCAACCACCCGCTCGGGATCGGCTTCGGCGCGCTGCTGTTCGGCTTCCTCGGACGTGCGGGTCAGGGCCTCCAACTCGTCGGCATCCCGAAGGAGGTCGAGGTGATCATGGGCGGCACGATCGTCCTCTCCGTCGTCATCGCCTACGAGGTCGTCAGCCGCGTCGTGCGCGACCAGGAGGCCAAGGCGGCGGCAGCGGCCGCACCCCAGGGGCCGGCCCTCGCCGCGG
>JBOHEE010000248.1:0-5171 GCA_050700895.1 Nitriliruptorales bacterium
GCCTTGAGCTGCTCGCGTTCGCCGAGCATCGCTTTCGCGTCTCCGGGGCGGCGACGCCCCGGCTCCATTGCGGCGTAAGTTCAAGCAGGACGCCGTGGCCAAGGACCGTACGTCTCCGGGGCGGCGACGCCCCGGCTCCATTGCGGCACCGACCTCGCGATGCTCCGCGCTCGACGTCACCCGCGAGCAGCTCGCGTCGTTCCTCACGAACGTGCTTGGCAAGCTCGTCGACGACGACCTTGCCGACCCGCCGCTGTAGCCCCCGGGAGGGCGAGGGTGAGGGTGAGGGCCGCCTCGAGGCGCGGCCCTCACCCCGCCCCGTTCCCACCTCATCCACAGGGTGGGCGCAGTCGCCCGCTGACCATGTAGGGCCTCGTCGTAGGGTTCCGGCGATTGCCGCCCAGGTGACGGAGTGCCACCATGGCCGTCGAGGAGCGTCGCCGCGTCGCGCTGCGGCAGCAGGTCGCCGCGACGTGGGGTGAGGAGGCGGCCGACACCTTGTTCGAGCTCGTGACGCCTGCCGGTCATGACGTAGCGACGAAGGGCGACATCCTCCGGCTCGAGGAGCGGATGGACGCGCGCTTCGCCGCCGTGGACGCGCGCTTCGCCTCGGTGGAGCAGCGGCTGGTGGAGCGCATGGAGTCGCTCGAGCACCGTCTCGTCGGCGTGTTCGAGCGTCGCATCGCAGACGCCGTGACGAGCCAGACGCGCACGATCGTGCTGTCGCAGCTCGCGGCGCTCGTTGCGATCGCGGGCCTCGCGTTCGGCCTCCGGTAGGCGACGTCCACGGCGGGAACGATCCGAGACCAGGCGATCGTCGATTGAATCTTGATGCATCATGATGACTTGATGTTATGATGCAGTAGTGCGAACGACGATCGACCTGCCTGACGACCTCCACCGGGTGACGAAGGCGATTGCCCGCGACCAGGGACGCACGCTCAGCGAGACCATCGCGATGCTCCTCCGTCGCGGTCTCGGTGAGCGCGCCGCCGGGGAGACGAGCCGCGACCCCGCCACCGGCCTGCCGGTGCTGCGCCTGGGCCGCGTCATCACCTCCGAGGAGGTGCGGTCGCTCGAGGACGAGCCGTGACCCACCTCCTCGACGGCAACCTGCTCGTCGCGCTGGTCGTCGAGGACCACGTGCACCACGACGTCGCGTCCGCCTGGTTCGGCACCGGGCGGCCCTTCGCGACGTGCCCCATCACGCAAGGCACCCTCCTGCGCCTGCTCCTCCGGGAGGGGATGTCCGCAGCCGATGCGAAGGCGGTGCTCGTCCAGCTCACCGACCACCGCCAGCACGAGTTCTGGACGGACGACCTCGGCTACGAGAGTGTGGATCTCGCCCGCGTCGTCGGGCATCGTCAGGTCACCGACGCCTACCTCGCGCAACTCGCCCGTGCCCGGTCCGGCCGGCTCGCCACGCTCGACGGAGGTGTCGCCGCGACGCATCCCGACGTGGCCGAGCCTGTCGGGCCGGCAGCGCTCTGACCTTCTCCCGGGCGGGGAGACAATTGAAGCCGAGGGGGTTTTGGTTCCACAGCCAGCGCGTGCGTCGCGGTAGGCACTGTGGTCGGCACAAGTCGTAGCGTCGGCGGCCATGCGACGACGGCTCAGCCAGCTCCCGCTCTGCGCGGCCATGCTCGCGGGGTCGTGCGGGTCTCCCGGGACGCCGGGGACCCACACGCTCCCGGCCGACGAGGCGGCGCAGTACCTGACCGCCTACATCGCCGTGGTCGTCGCCGACCCTCCCGGCGACGATCTCGAGCCGGGCGGCGGCGAGCACGTCGTCGTCCGCAACAACTGGGACCACCGGGCGGACCTCGGCGGCTGGGCGATCGAGGACCGCGACGGCAACCGCCTCCCCATCCCGTTCTCCGTCCAGATCGATCCCGACGCCGAGCTCCGCTTCTTCACCGGGAACGGCGAGGACACCGACGCGGACTTCTTCGCCGGCCTCGACCACGAGGTCCTCGACGACGACGGCGACACCCTCCGCCTGCTCGACTCGAGCGACAAGGAGGTCGCCGCCATGACCTACCCGTAGCTCCGTACGTTCGGACGCATCCGGACCACAGGAGCCCCGTGTCTCCGCGGCGAAGGGCGTCGGCAGGGGAGTTCTCGCCGCCGTGGCGCCGGAACTCCCGACGACTTCCGTCGGAACGAGGGGGGATCATGTCCGCGCTCACCCGGATCAGCCATGGACGCGTCGGCGCCCTGGTGGCCGCCGTCGTGCTCGTGCTCACACTCGCGCCGGCGTCGCCCGGGATCGCCGACCACGGCGTGTCGCGCGGGACCGACGACGTGTGCCCGCCGCCGGGCGAGGAGGAGACGGAGGAGCGGCAGTTCTCCGACACCGAGGGGAGCACGCACGCCGACAACATCGACTGCGTCGCCCAGTACGGGATCGCCGCGGGCTTCCAGGACGGGACCTACCGGCCGTCGCAGGACATCAACCGGGCGCAGATGGCGACGTTCATCCGCAACTTCGTGGAGGTCGCGCTCTCGCAGCCGCTCGAGGACCCTCCGATCCGCCAGTTCACCGACACCGAGGGCAGCGTCCACGCGGACAACATCGACGCGGTCGCGAACGCCGGCATCGTCTCCGGCCACCTCGACCGCACGTACCGCCCGGCGAACCCGGTCTCGCGCGGCCAGATGGCGACGTTCATCGCCAACGCCATCGACTACGCCGACGACCGCGACGTGAACAGCAGCGAGCCGCCGCCCACCCAGGAGTCCTTCTTCGACGACACCGAGGGCTCGACGCACGAGGGCAACATCGATCGGCTCGCCGCGCAGCACATCGTGGTCGGCGACGGCCAGGGCAACTTCAGTCCGAGCCGCAACGTGTCCCGGGCGGCCATGGCGACCTTCGTCATGCAGGGCGGTGACTACCTCGAGGAGATCCAGCGCTGGCTCGTCAGCCCGGCGGAGCTGACGATCGCTCCCCAGGAGGCCGAGCAGGCCGCGAACCTCAACCACCGGCTGACCGCCACCGTGTTCGACGACCTCGGCCAGCGCTTCACGGGCGCGATCGTGCGCTTCGAGGCCTACCGGCAGCGGGGCAGCACCGAGCAGGGCACGCTCGCCTTCGAGCTCGTCGCCGACGGCGACGACTCGAGCTTCCCCGACGGCGAGGCCTCCTTCAGCTACAACGCCGACGCCGCCGAGGGCGAGGAGGACACGATCATCGCCTGCGTCCTCGAGGAGGGCGACGAGCCGGGCGCCGGCGAGGAGTTCTGCGGCGAGCGGCAGGTCGGGCAGGACAACGTCCTCATCGGGATCGCACCGCGCGAGGACCGCATCACGGCCCAGGCCTCGCTGACCTGGACCGCGGAGACCGAGCCCGAGGCCGCCGAGGACGGCGGCTACCTCGGCGAGGTCATCGCGCTCGACGCCGACGGCGACCTCCTCGACGTCCAGACCTTCGACGAGGACTTCCTCCGCTTCGCCTACGACGACACCGACACATTCCACGTCAACGACAACGAGGACGTCACCGTGGGGCAGTTCGAGTGCGCGACGCAGGCGACCATCGACGCGGACGCCGACCACACGATCGGCATCGACTACGAGAGCGAAGGCGACAGCGAGTACCGCCTCGTCACCGATGCCGACGTCGACGCCTGCTTCGAGGAGTAGCGCCGCGGGGGGCCGGTCAGGTCTCGATCGGGTAGCCGGCGTGACGCCACTCGGGGAGCCCGTCCTGGAGACGCAACGCTCGCCGTCCACGTTCACGGAGCTGCCGGACGGCGTCGTCGGCGTAGACGCAGTACGGGCCGCGGCAGTACGCCACCACGTCGCCCTCGGCCGGAAGCGTGTCGATGCGGTCGTCGAGCTGGTCCGGGGGGATGGAGATCGCGCCGGGGAGGTGTCCGGCGGCGTACTCGGGTCCGGGGCGGACGTCGACGAGGACGACCTCGCCGCGGTCGATCCGTTCGCCCAGCTCCTCACGGCTGATGGTCTCGAGGTCCTCCCGGTCGCCGAGGTAGGCGCGGGCGAGCCGATCGACGTCCTCCAGCTGGCTGGCGGCGAGACGCCGAAGCGCCCACCAGGCTTCGGTGACCTCGTCGGAGACCAGCCGGTAGTGCACGTAGGTGCCGCGGCGGCGGGTGGCCAAGAGGCCGGCACGAGCGAGCGTGCGCAGGTGATGCGAGGTGTTGGCCACGCTCTGGCCGACCTCGCCCGCGATCTCCTCGACGGTGCGCTCACCTTGCGCCAGCAGTTCGATGATCTCCGCCCGCCGTCCGGACCCAAGGGCGCGGGCGATGCGGGCGAGTCCGTCGAACAGCGCATCCTTGGCGGAGCGCTGGTGCTGGCTCGGCATCAGCGGCTCCTCGCCGGCCCCGACGCTGACATACTCAAAAGTCTACTTGACTACGCGTGGGACGCGCAGCATGATCCGCCGTACACAAACGTTTCTTTGAACAAAGGGGCGGGTATGGGCTCGACCGGTGCTGCTGTGCGGATCGCATCGAACGACGTGGCGACGCTGGATCCCTACGAGCTGATGGCGCTGTTGGGCAAGCGGTACGTCCACCCTGGTGGTCGCGAGGCCACCGAGCAGCTGCTCGCGTGGGCGGACATCGGACCGGGGGAGAAGGTCCTGGATGTCGGCTGCGGCTCGGGCGCCACGGCGGTGTCGATGGCGCAGCGGTACGGGGTCGACGTGACCGCCGCGGACATCTCGGAGCTGATGCTGGGTCTCGCCCGACGCAGGGTCGACCGTGCCGGCGTGAGCGGGCACGTCACCGTGGAGCGAGCCGACATCACCGCGCTGCCCTATCCGGATGGCTCCTTCGACCGCGTGATCGCCGAGGCGGTCACGATGTTCGTCCGTCGCCGCACCGCTGCCCAGGAGCTGTTCCGGGTGTGCCGTCCCGGGGGCCGGGTCATGGCGACGGAGTTCTTCTGGCGCCGGCCACCCACCGAGGAGGCCCGACGGATCTTCCTGGGCGAGGTCTGCCCCGGTCTTCGGTTCGACAGCGTCGAGGACTGGGTGGCGGTGTACGAGGGCGCCGGCCTGGACGACGTCCGCACCAGGGTCGGACCGTTCGAGATGCTGAGCCCACGGGGTTTCCTCCAGGACGAGGGGTGGCGTGGGACGCTGGCCTTCGCAGCCCGCGGCATGAGCCGGCTGGCCTACCTGCGCCGGCTCTCGTGGTTGA
>JBOHEE010000249.1:0-15391 GCA_050700895.1 Nitriliruptorales bacterium
GCGCCTGCCCGCGCGCGCGGCCCGGGTCGCCGGGGGGCGGAGGACGCCGAGGAGCCAGACGAGGAAGCGGACGACCGGCTGCTGGCGGAAGCGCTCGAGGGTGACCCGGCGGTCCTCGGCCACCTCCCGCCACTGCGCCGCGTGGCCGCGCTCGGCCTCGAGGGCGGCGTGGAGCCGGGCGACCTCCTCCCGCAGACGCGCGACCTCGTCCCGGAGGCGCGCGGTGTCGTCCCCCCCGGCGCCCCCGCGCGAACCGCCGTGTCCGCCCACGGCGCCTACCTGCCGCCCGCGGACTTCTTGTACGCCTCCACGACCCGCTGGGGATCGCCGTCCTCGCGCACGACGCCGTCATCCAGCCAGGCGACCCGCGAGCAGATCTCGAGGATGGTCTCGAGCGAGTGGCTGACGATCACGACCGCTCCGGCCTTCGCCAGGAGCTCCTTCATGCGCTCCTCGCTGCGGTGCTTGAACTCCTCGTCCCCGACCGAGAGTGCCTCGTCGACGAGCAGGACCTCGGGCTCGATGGCGGTCGCCACCGAGAACTGGAGCCGCTGCTGCATGCCGGTCGAGTAGGTGCGGAACGGCATGTCGATGAAGTTCTCGAGCCCGGCGAACTCGACGATCTCGTCGAAGCGCACGTCGATCTCGCGGCGCGACATGCCGAGCGCGGTGCCGCCGAGGAAGATGTTGCGCCGCCCGGAGAGCTCGGGGTGGAGGGCGGCGGCGACGCCGAGGAGCACCGGCTTCTCGCGCGCGTAGACCTCACCGGCGGTCGGGGGGAGGAGCCCCGCGATGACCCGGAGCAGCGTCGACTTCCCGGCGCCGTTGCGACCGATGATCCCGAGGGCCTCGCCCTGGTTGATCGTGAACGAGATCCCGCGGACGGCGTTCACCTCGCGCACGGGGCGCGGCTGGAAGCGCCGCGACACGAGCCTCCGGAGGGTCGGCCGGTAGCCGTCGCCGTAGACCGCATAGGTGAGGTGGAGGTCGCGGCAGACGACGGCGGGGCGGTCGGTCGCCGTCTCCTTCCGCAGCTCCGCGACGGTGCGGCCGCGTCCGGGCCCGGGGTCAGCTGCCACGGCCGTACTCCAGCTCGCGAGCGCGGAAGAACAAGAAGCCGAAGAGGAAGGTGCCGACGGCCCACAGGATGGCGTAGCGCCAGTAGAGCGGGTTCGTCGTCCCGCGCATCACCGCGTCGCGGCTCAGCGTGATGAACGCGTACGCCGGGTTCACGTTGAACAGCGAGAGCGCGACCTCGCCGAAGACGCCGCGGCTCTCCGCCCCCCGACGGACGAGCTCGACCGAGAAGAAGATCCCGGAGAGGTAGAACCAGATGCGCATGAGGTACTGGATGATGAACTCGGTGTCGCGGAAATGGAAGGTGAGCCGCGCGACGATGAGCGCCATGCCGAGGTTGAAGATCGACTGGATCAGCAGGATCGGCAGGAGCAGGAACCAGGAGACGTTCAGCGCCTCGCCGGTCGCGTAGACGATGACGACCATCGCGAGGAGCGCGGGAAGCTGCGCGAGCGACTCCTGGAGCACCGACGCCGTGGGGAGCAGCGCGCGCGGGAAGTTGATGTTCTGGATGAGGCGCATGTTCGAGACCACGACCCGGGTGCCGCCGCTCACGACCTTCTGGGTGAAGTAGAAGACGAAGATGCCGATGATGAGGAACCCGGGGTAGTTCTGCTGCTCGAGGCGGAGCTGCGCCCTCGGGGCGTCCTCCGCCGCGCCCCCGCCGAGGTTCAGGATCACCCCGAAGATGAGGTAGTAGACCCCGGCGAGAAACAGCGGGTTCAGGAGGTGCCAGAGGTTGCCGAGGACCGTGTTCTGGTTCTGCGCACGGAGCTCGCCGACGGCGATCGTCCACGCGAACTCCCGGCGGGCCCAGAAGTCCTTGAGGTAGGCCACGAGCCCCGTGCGCACCCCGATCCGCTGCATGTCGGAGGGGATGTCAGGAGGCCGGTCGCCGGTTGCGGTGTCTGGAGGCGCCGTCGTCGTCACCAGCTGCTCACGGGAAGCTTTTCGAGGTCGGCCAACGATACCCCAGACACGCCCTCCACCCGGCTGACCAGCGCCGCCGCGCGCCCCTGTACGACCGTAGCCTCAGCCAAGGTTCCGTCGTCTGGTCACCTCCTCGTGACGTAACGACGGAACCTTCCACTGCGCCCAGCCGGCCGCACCCTGCACCGCGACGTCTTCACTGCCCTTCGACGCCAAGGCGACTCGCGCCCCGTGGTCGATCCAGCGAAGAACGCGCCCTCAGCCCGCCCGGGGCTCGCCGCGGGCGGCGAGGCGCTCACGGACCTCGGTGATGTCGCCCGGCGCGGTGCGCGACGCCCGCCAGTACATCCACCCGGTCGGCAGGAAGAAGACCTGGAAGGCCGCGAGGCCGATCGCGAAGCGCACGTCGGGCGGGAAGCGGTCGAGCATCTCCAGGCCGAAGACGAGCCCGACGAGCCCGTTTCCGGCCGCGCGGCCGACACCGTTGACGAGGTTGCCGACGCCGAACACGGTGCCGCGGTGCTCGGGCAGGTTCACGTCGCCGATCAACGCGAACCAGTTCGGCGAGTCCGCCGACGTGAACGTGAGCGCGAGGAGCGCGATCAGGAACGCGGCGCCGACCGACGGGTTCGTGACGACGCTCTTCAGCGTGGCGAGCACGACCTCCCCGGTCGAGCCGTCCTCCACCTCGACGTTGAGCGGCAGGAAGAACAGCACGAGGAAGAACGGGATCGCCCCGAGGATGCCGATCGCCGAGACCGCGGGTCGCGCGCGGAGGGTGCGCTGCTGCCAGCGGTCGCCGAGCCAACCGCCGAGGATCGACATCACCCCGCCGAGCTGGAAGACCCCGGCGAGGACGCTGCCGGCGATGACCGACAGGCGCGGGCTCGCCCCTCCGGCGGCGATCCGCGACTGGAAGAGGCGCGGCAGCCAGATGAGCGAGCCGTACGCGAACTGGGCGGTCAAGCCCTGCAGGACGAGCCAGATGTTCGTGCGGCGGCGCGCGAGGACGGGCAGGTCGTCCGGCTCGATGCGGTAGGGGTAGGGGTCCCCCTGCTCGTGGAGCTCTCGCAGCTCCGGCTCGCTCGCGCCGCGCGGTGTGTCGTAGCCGAGGGAGTAGGCGACGGCGATGCCCACGCCGACGAGGGAGAGGCCGAAGAAGGGGACGCGCCAGTCGGTCGCTCCGAGCGTGCCGGCGACCAGCGTCCCGGCCAGCGCCCCGACGCCCTGCGACAGCCCCCAGAAGCTCATCGCGATGCCGCGGTGGCGCGGGGGGATGAGGTCGCTGATCACCGCGAAGCCGATCGAGGCGACCGCGCCGGTGCCGACCCCGATGATGACGTGGGAGGTGAGGAGGATCCCCAAGCCCGGGGTGAAGCCTCCGGCCTCGGTGCTCGGGGCGATGCCCGCGAGGGCGGTACCGGCGGCCCAGACGAGGGTCCCGCCGACGAGCAGCGGCCGCCGCGGGAGCCGGTCGCCGACGTAGCCCCAGAGCGCCGCGGTGATCGCGGTGAGGAGCAGGGTCGTCGCGGTCACGAAGCCGAGCGCCGCCTCGGTCACCTCGAGGTCCTCCGAGACGACGCCGAAGAGCGGCGGCAGGAGCTGGAGGGCGGTGTTGTCGAGGGCGGCGAGGATGACGAGCACGACGACGGTGTAGATGCGGTGGGCGCGGTTGCCCCACCACCTCATCGACCGCCTCCGCACATCCGGCCCGCAGTATCGCAACCCCCGCCCCCGACGCCAGCATCCCACCCGTCGCCGGACGCTCCGCCAGCAGCACCGCCCCAATCGCCCGCCCCACGCCCCCCAGGACCGCCCGAGCCTGCCTGACGGCGACACACCCGTCTCGCGTCGCGGCCACGCAACCAGAGCCGTGGACGTCGGGCCCAGGGCGGGCGTGTTCTCGCGGATCAGAGGGCGGGCGTGTTCTCGCGGATCAGAGGGAGAGGTCGAAGACGGAGATCAACCCGATGACGATGAGGTAGATCGCGACGACGTAGTTGAGCAGGCGCGGCACGGCGAGGATGAGGATGCCGGCGACGAGCGCGAGCACCCCCGACAGCGTCAGGTTCAACGTCGCCTGCTGTGCGAGCACGACCAGGTCCATGTCTCCTCCTGCGGTTGGGCTCCCGTGTGAGACAACCAGGCCACCGGGAGCGGTCGCGTCCGTCCGGACGTCGTGCGGCCAACCCCGTCTGCATGCGCGATCGGTTGAGGCCCGGCGAGACTCGTCCCTCTCTGGTTGCAGATGCGCTGCTGGAGAGGTACCAGTCGAGGCAAGGGTCGCGGCCGGGCGGGCCCCGGCTCGCGCACCCTCGGCGCCCGAGACGAACCCTCTCTTCATCCCTGACTGCTCCGTGAGGTTCGCGTCCGGCGCCGAGCCGGTGTTCACCGCCGAGACGAACCCTCTCTCTTCATCGCTGACTGCTCCCTCTCTTGTTACACCAGCGCAACGAGAGCGGCGGAAGTCGAGGGCACACGCGACCGAGGTGGGGTGGCCGACCGACGGTCGCGTCCGTCCGGACGTCAGGAGGTGAGGCGCTCCTCGGCGACGTAGCCGGGGCGGGCGCGGACGAGGGGGCCGACCGCCCCGAGGATCGTGTCGATCCGGTGGGCGAAGGTGTGCCGCTCGAGGACGATCTTGCGCCCCCGCTCGGCCTTCTCCTTGCGGGCGTCGGGGTCGGCGAGGTAGCGCGCGATCCCCTCGCGGAGCTCCATAGGGTCGCGGTAGGTGACGACCGCCCCGTCGAACTCCTCCTCGATCCCGTCGACGTGGTCGGAGACCACGAACGCCCCGCAGGCGAGCGCGTCGTAGAGCCGGTTCGACAGGAACCCCCACTCGCGCATGTCGTCCCAGTGGTCGTTCAGGACGATGTCCGCCGCCGAGTAGTGGCGGTTGAGGACCCGGTTCGGGATGAGCTCGCCCTTCACGTACTTCGGATCGACGAGGTCACGCGTCCAGTCCCTGCCGTAGACGGCGAGGTCGTGGGGTGTGGGTGTGAGGTCGTCGATGATGCGTCGCCGGACCCGGCGTGAGTTGCCGACGAAGACGAGCTCGTGATGGGGCCCGCCCGGCTCGGGACGGAAGCGCTCGGGGTCCGTGCACTGGTGGAGGACCGTGAGCGGCACGGTCAGCTTGTCGGCGAACTCGGCGGCGAACCGGTCGGAGGCGGTGAACGCGAGGTCGTAGCGCTCGACGAGCTCGGGGGTGACGAGCTCGGGGTGGCTGATGTTCCACAGCACGTTCAGCTGGCCCGGCCGGGTGCGGTGCTCCGACAGCCCGAACAGGTGGATGGTGACGTCCTCGCGGGCGCTGACCGGCTCCGCCCACGACGGCAGGAGGTGGACCCGCACGGGGTGGCCGCGGCGCTCGAGCTGCCGCTGCATGGCGCGCGCATAGTGGTAGTCGCCCCACTGGCCGACCTGCCGCCGTTGCGGCACCCCGATGAGGAGCCCGACCCGGGGCGCGGTGGCCCAGTCGAGGAGGATGTCGCGGAGCTGTCCCGCCCGGCGCTCGTAGGTGTGCTCGGCGACGACCTTGCTGCGGTAGCGCTGGACGAGGCGCTTCGAGTCCTCGGGATGGTCGAGGATCTGCTGCACGGCGGCGTCGAGCGACTCCCCGTCGGTCCACGTGGGGAAGTCGTCGTCGAAGAGGTCGTGGATGCCCTCGACGTTGTCGGTGACGACGAGCGTCCCGCACGACAGCGCGTCGAAGACGCGGCTGTTCACCGCCCCGTACGGCTTCGCGTGGGCAGCGGTGTCGTCGAGGACGATGCGCGCCGACGAGTACGCCGCCGGCAGCCGGTCGTAGTCGATCGGGCCGTGATGGAGCCGGCGCAGCTCGGCGACCTTGTCCCACCCGCGGCCGTGCAGGCGCACGTCGACGTCCTCGGCGACGACCGGGAGCGCATGGTCCACGGCCCGCGGCTGGTCCCAGTGGTTGCCGACGAACAGCAGGTCGCAGCGCAGCTGCGGCTCCTCGGTCGCCGGGCTGAAACGCGACGGGTTCGTCGCGAGCGGGAAGACATGGGCCGCCTTCGCCGTCTCGCGCTCGACGATCTCCTTCGAGATGAGCGACGACGCGAGGACGAGGTCGTAGTCCTCGAACCAGTCGCGCTCGATCCACCGGTCCGTCCAGTTGCGGATCCACGCGACCCGAACGACGTGCTCGGGGACGCGGTGGAGGTCGAAGCCGTCGAGGAGCGACACGATGACGTCGATGTCGTCGTCGAGGTCGTACCAGCGGTCGTCGTAGCGCTCGGGGTAGGAGACCCGGTAGCCGAAGCCGAGCAGCGCGTCGCCGAGCTCGTGCGCCGTGTACCAGTCGCCGAACCCGGCTGACGGGTCGTTCTTCGTCACCGTGATGGCGACGTGGAGCGGGTCCTGGCTCCAGGCCCGCTCGCCGCGGAGCTTGTCGACGAGCACCTCGCGGTAGATCCGCGGGCCCCACCGGTCGACGAACAGCTCGCGGTTGCGGATGCGGTTGCGGCGCTTCCACTCCCGCCCCGCCTCGTTCTGCGTGCCGAACTCGTGGTGCCAAAGGGCGGCCTGCCCGTCGTAGACGATCCGGCCGCCGGCCTCGCGCAGCTTCATGCAGAGGTCGACGTCCTCGGTGCCGTAGACGTAGCCGTCGCTGAAGCCGCCGACCTGGTCGAAGAGGTCGCGCCGCACCAGCGTGCACGCGGCGGTCACCGCCGGCATGTCGACGGTGGCGGCGGCGTCGGCCGACGTCGGCTCCTCGCCCGGCCCGACGTTGCGACCGCGGGGGATGCCGTCGCGGTCGGTCACGAAGTGGATGCCGCGGTGCTGGATCGTGAGGTCGGGGTGGGTCACGTCGCCGACGTTGTCGAGGCCGGGACGGCGCGGGTAGATGAGCCGCGCCCCGACCGCGGCCGCGTCCCGCGCCTCGAGCGTGTCGACCATGCGGCCGAGCCACCCGGGGACGATCGGCTCGATGTCGTTGTTCAGGAAGAGCAGGAGCTCGCCCCGGGACGCCGCCACACCCTGGTTGTTCGCCTCGGAGAAGCTCCGGTTCTCCTCGTTCTCGATCACCTCGAGCCGGAAGCGGGGCCGCAGCTCCCCCAGGTACTCCACCGAGCCGTCCTCGGAGCCGTTGTCGACGACGATGACCTCGAGGTCGTCGTAGACGGTCCGCTGCTCGAGGGCGGGCATGAGCCGCCGCAGATGGTGGCGGCCGTTGCGGGTCAGGATGACGATCGAGACGAGCGGTCCGGAGGTTCGCGTGACGTCGGGGAGTGTGGCGACGAGCTCGTCGCGCAGCTCGCGCTCCTCCTCCTCGGTCGCAGGCTCGTAGACCCACTCCTCCTCGTCCTTCCTGCGGCGCAGGCCCTCCCCGCCGAAGCGCTTCAGCGCACGGACCGCCGGCCGCAGCGCCTCGGCGACGGCGAGCCCGACCTTCACGACCTTGCGCTCGTGGAGCTTCTCGAGGTCCTCCTCGAGGCGCTCGGCGCGGCGCTCGGCGAGCTCCTTCTCGCGCTTCTCCCGGTCCGCGCGCTCGGCGGCCGACTCGCGCCGGGCCTCGGTCTGTTCGAGCTCTTCGGAGGTGCGGCGGAGCTGCCGCTCGGTCTGCGACACCGCGTCGCGGAGGCGGGCGACCTCCGACTCGAGCCGGCCGAGCTCGTCGGCGATGCGCTCGCTGTCGCGGGCACGTTCGGCGAGGCGGCGAAGCTCGGCGGGCATGTGGACGAGCTCGCGCCGGAAGGCGACCTGCCGCGCGCGGACGGCGTCGGGGTCGGCGTCGCGGAGGGCCGCGGTCACCCGCTCCCAGTGCCCGGCCAGCTGGGCGACGACCTCGGCGACCTCGCCGCCGGGGTCGCGGCGACCGCGCGCGTCGAGGATCGCCTCGGTCCAGTCGGCGTCGGGTGCGAGGTCCACCACGGAGCCGAAGCGGCGCAGCTCCTCGAGCCGCGTGTCGTCGGCGGGGACGACGGCGGGGACGCCGGACGCCGTGGCGACGATCGTGAGGTGCATCGAGCGGCCGACGACGAGGTCGGCGCCGGCGATGAGCGCGGCGACCTCCAGGGGCGGCGGCCAGCCGTCGGGGCGCACGACCTCCGCGTCGAGGTCGAGCGTGGCGGGGCCGTCGCCGGCGGTGGGCGAGATCGGCAGCTCGAGGGTGGCCACGCCCGCGTCGGACAGGTGACGCACCGCGGCGGCGAGCTGGTCGCGGAGGGGGCGGAGGCGGGCCGAGGGCTGGACGACGACGTACGGGCCGTCGAGCCCGTGCCGGCGTGCGACCTCGGCCGGGTCGACGTTGCGGACCGCGAGGAGGTCGCCGATCCCCCACGCCGTGTCGGGGACGACGTGGACGTCGGTCGCGGCGTCGAGCTCGAGCAGGGCCCGCTGGCCGGCGGAGTCCCGCACGGTGACGAGCGCGGCGGCGTCGAGGACGGCTCGGAGGAGGCCGCGGGCCCACTCGGGCGTCCCGGGCGAGGCACCGACCGCGTTCCACACGGTCGGGACGCCTGCGGCGGCGGCGAGGAGGGCGGGGGCGAGCCAGTAGCCGGTGGGATGGTCGAGCGCCTGCCAGGGCGGCGCGTAGCCCGGAGCGACGTGCTGGTCGAAGCGCACGAGGTGCCCGCCGCCGAGGAGGAGCCCGCCGAGCTCGTCGAGTTCGGCGGCGAGGTCGTCGATCGGACGGACCGCGTGCGGCCAGCGGTCGGCGTCCATCCGCCGGTAGCTGTAGGGGCGGACCTCGACCTCCCCGAGGCGGCGACCGAGTTCCGCGCGCGCGAGGTCGGGGAAGAGCAGGTCGCCGAAGTTCGCCACGTCGAAGGTCCCGACGATCCCGAACAGCCGGGACCGGGAGGGGTCCGCCACGGAGCCTCCGAAAGCGTTCGGGGACGGTGCGGCCGGAGTATATGGACGGACTCCCGGCTGAACGGCCGCTCCCATCGGCCGTCCCGCCGCCGCCCGGCCGTAAGCGGGGTCGGCGTCGCCTACCTCCGCCGGGGCGTCCCGCTCCCATCGGCCGTCCCGCCACCGCCCGGCCGTAAGCGCCATTTCACCTCGGCCGTGGCTCTGGGCGACTCCGTTCGCCTGATCGGGCGGGGCCGTGACGACGCCGGGACGACCAAGCTGTCAGACTGGGTGTCGCCCGGGAGTGCTGGGAGGGGATGGTTATGGGTGAGGGTCGCTTGGACGCGTCGCTGAGCGTGCTCGTCGTGGACGCCAACGAAGGCATCCGCAACCTGCTCCGCGCGCTCGCGCACGGCGACACCGAGATCGAGATCGTCGCCGAGGCGGGCGACGGCGAGGACGCGATCCGAGGCGGGCGGCGATGCTCCCCGATGCGGTCGTGCTCGACGTGGACATGCCGCACACCGACGGGATCAGCGCCATCGCAGGGATCGCGGCAGTCGCGCCCACCACCAGGATCGTGATGTTCTCGGCGTTCACCGACCGCCGTGAGGAGGCGATGACCGCCGGCGCCCACGCCTGGGTCGGCAAGGGCGAGTCGTGGGCGGTCCTTCGCGCAGCCATCCTCGGCCGCGCCCCCGCCGCCGCCTGACCGAACCTTCGTCGCTTCGTCACCGCCAGGCGACACGACGACGAAGGTTCACCCGCGGGGACGCCCTGCGACCCCCTCTGACACGTGAATGGCGTCGCGACCACAAGATGTTGTGGGCGCGAGCGGTTCTCATCCCCAGGGGTGCCGGCGTCAGCCGGCATGCAGTGCCGATCTGAGCTCCACGTCACGCGACGTGTCGCCCTCACTTGTCGTCGTCGTGATCGTGGCTGTGGTCGTGGTGGTGGTCGTGGGGCTCCGAACCGGAGCCGTTGTGGGGCCGGCGTCAGCAGCCGGGCTCGCCGTAGTTGCCGCAGCACCCCTTGCCGGTGAGCGCCTTCCTCGCGTTGTTCCTGATCGTGAGGCGGATCTTCTCGGTCACCGGCGCGTCGTAGGTGCGCCAGTTCTCGGTGTAGTTCCGCACGATCCTGCCGAAGCCCGCCACGTCGCCCTCCTCGGAGACCGGTCCTCGCTGACATCATGCCGCACGTGCGGGGCGCGGCGTCGCTCCGTGATCGCAGAGGATGCGCGGGACTGCGCCGGGCTCTTCCTGCCACCCGCCGGCGTGACGACCACGTGTCTCGTTACGGCTACGCAACCGCAGCCGTAGAAGTCTGCCGCGGCCCCCGCTCGGTTCCGAACCCGGCCCGGTGTGCTGACTACGCGGGGCTGACGGGGCGGTGGGCGTCGGGGATTCGGACGACGAAGCGCGCCCCGCCCCCGGCGCGGTCCTCGACCCACGCGCGTCCGCCGTGCAGCTCCGCGAACCGCGCCACGAGCGTCAGCCCGATGCCGGTCCCCGGCGCCGCCGAGTTCGCTGCGGCGTCGCCCTGGCGGAAGGGCTCGAAGATCTCCTCCTTCAGCACGTCGGGGACGCCCGCGCCGGCGTCCTCGACGATGATGAGCGCCGCACCGTCCTCGTCCACCAGGGTCCGTGCCCACACCGGCGTCCCCGGAGGGGTGTGCCGTGCGGCGTTGGACACCAGGTTCGTGACGATCCGCTCCACCTTCACCCGGTCGGCGGGAACGACCGCCGGCTGGAGGTCGAAGGTGACATCGATGCCGGGGGCGGACTCCGCCGCCGCCTCCCGGACCAGACGCGCGAGGTCGACGGGCTCGACCTGGAGGCTGCCCTGCCCGCGGCTCAGACGGTCCACGTCGAGGAGATCGCCGAGGAGCTCCTCCAGCCGCTCCGCGTTGCCGATCACCCGGTCGAGGAGCTCGACGGACTGCCGAGGGTCGAACTCGCCGAGACGGTCGCGGAGGAGGGCGCTGAAACCGAGGATGCCCGTGAGCGGCGTGCGCAGCTCGTGCGAGACGGCGCGGAGGAAGGTCGTCTTCAGCTCGTCGACCTGCCGCAGCTCGTCGGCGGCGGCCTGTTCCTGCTCGAGCTGGCGGCGGAGGCTCTCCTCGGCCTGCTTGCGCCCGGTCACGTCGCGGACCACCCCTTGGAGCGCCACGAGGCGCCCGCCGTCGTCCCGCAGCGCGGAACCGAGCACTGCGTGCCACACCCACGTCCCGTCCGGGCGCTGCCAGCGGACCTCGACCGGCTCGGAGTAGACGCGGTCCGGATCCGACCGGCCCTCGACGATCCGGGGGAGGTCGTCGGGGTGGATCCGCTTCAGCGTCAGGTCGGGGTCGGCGTACCACTCGTCGGCCGAGTAGCCGGTGAGCTGCTCCAACGCGCGGTTGACGTACTCGAACTGCCGGTCCGGCCACAGGCGCAGGCGGTAGATGCCGTCGCCCGCAGCGTCCGCGAGGACGCGGAAGCGGTCCTCGACGACCTGTCGCCGGCGCGCCTCGGCCCGCTGGCGCCGGGCGAGGACGTGGAGCACGCCCGCGGCGAGCAGCCAGGTCCCGAAGTCGAGGAAGGTGGTGGCCGCGTAGGCCTGAACCGGGTCGTCGTAGAGCACCGGGGACGCGAGGCCGATGGCCACGCCGGCGGCCGCGATCACGAGCTCGCGCGTCCCGTGGAGGACGGCGGCGGTCAGGAGCGGGAGGATGTAGAGGCGGTGGAACGCGCTGCCGACGCCCCCGGTCGCGGCCACGATCGTCGCGACGACGAGGACCGCGACGATCTCGCCCCACGTGTCCCAGAAGCGCACGAGCCGGGGAGAGCGGATCGTGAGGACGATGAGGAAGGCGAGGACGAGGACGGGCCAGAACAGCCACCAGCGCGTGACCGACGCGGAGGTCAGCGTGAGCGCGCCGATGCCGACGGCGAGGCCGCCGACGGCGACGAGGAAGCGCAGGTACGCGCGCTGCTGCGGGTCGTCGACCGGCGGAGACGGCTCCGCGCTCACGGCCACTCTCCTCTGGGAGGAGACGGACGCTACCTCCGCTCGGAGGCACTCAGGACGACGGCGACTCGCTCGGGCTCGGGTCCTCGGACGGCGACTCGCTCGGGCTCGGGTCCTCCGACGGCTCCTCCTCCGCGTCCTCGCTCCCCTCGACCACGACGAGGCCGGAGTCGATCGCGCGGAACAGGAACGACGCGAGCTGCTCCCGGGTGACCTCCTCGGACGGGCAGTAGCGGCGCCAGCGGCAGCCGTCGGTGACACCTGCGCTGCGGATCGCGTGGGCGCGCGGGCGCACGAGGGTCTCGCCGACGGGGAGGTCGACGAAGAAGTCCGACTCGACGAGCTCGAGGCCGAGCGTCTGCTGGAGCAGCACCGCCATCTGGGCGCGCGAGAGGCGCCTGTCGGGCGCGTAGGTCCCGTCGGCGTTGCCGGCGGAGAGACCGGCCTCGTGCACGGCGTTGATCGCGCCGGCGTGGGGATGGTCGGGCGGGACGTCGGGGAAGCGCTGACCGCCGATCGGCTCGAGGCCGCGGAGGTTCGCGACGAACGTCGCCGTCTGGCCGCGCGTCACCGCACCTGCCGGGCAGAACCGGCCGGGGGCGCAGCCGGTCGTCACCCCCATCAGGTAGAGGCTCTCGATCGCCCGGGCGTGGGTGGAGCGGCCGATGTCCTCGAAGGGGGTGTCGCCGTAGGCCTGCGGGTAGTGCGGCGCGAGCTGGGCGGTGCGGGTCCGGACGCGGCGGCGGCGGGTCGGCAGCGCGGCGTAGAGGGCGTCGCCGGGACAGGAGGTGCGGCCGACGTCGCGGTGGCCGACGACCCGGTCGAGCCGCACCCGCGTCCCCGACGGATAGCGGGGCGACCCACGGCTCGTGACCACGACGGTCGTCGTGGGGTCGACGTGGTGGAGGGCGAACTTCCAGCTGATGATCTCGTTCAGCGCGTCGAGGACCGGCGACGGGTAGGAGCTCGTGAGCGTGCCGATGACCGACACGCCGGTGGAGCCGGTGTTGAAGCCGGCGGCGTGGGCGCCGACCACTGCGCGGTCGACGCCACCGTGGCGACCCTCGTAGACGGTGCCGCAGCGGTCGACGAGGAAGTTGTAGCCGATGTCCCTCCACCCCCGGCTCACGACGTGGTAGCGGTAGATCCCGCGGATGATCGCCGGGGCCTCCGAGCACGCGTAGTCGTTACGGCTGACCGTGTGGTGGACGGCGCTGAAGAGGACGTCGCTGGCGTAGCTCGCCCCGCCGCGACGCAGCGACTCGTCGGCGCCCCAGCCGGCACGGCTGACGATGCGTGGTCGCCCGTGCTCGGACGCCTCGGCCGCCGACGGGGTCGCGCGGAAGGTGGCGGAGAGCCGGTCCCAGACCCGTCCCGCGGGCGACCGGCCGAGGCCCGACGAGTCGACGAGGTGCACGCCGACCTCGGGCGGACTCCCGCCGCGCACCGAGATCTGGAGGTGGCGCGCCTCCCCGACCCACACCGGCTCGGTGAACGGGACCGCCGCCGCCTCGTCGCTCGCGGGATCCGGGCCCTCCTCCTCGACGTGACGGGCGTCCGACCACTCCGTCCACCCGCGGCCGTCCACCGAGGTGCGGAAGCGCACGTCCACGCCGTCGCGCGGGAGCTCGAAGCCGACGAGGCCGAACGGGATCGGGGTCTCGACCTGCTCCGACGTGCGGGCCGCCTCTGACCGGCCGAAGGACGCGAGCGCGCCGTCGGACCCGTGGGTGTGGCCATCGGAGTCGTGCGGCGCCGACGGCTCGTCGGCCGGGTGGTCGCGTGCGGTCGCCGCCGGGAGGCCGTCGAGGACCTCCAGGACCGTCGGCGGCACGACCGGAGCCGCCGACGCGAAGAGGGTCGGGACCGGCAGGACGGTCCCGACGAGGGTCAGGGCGAGGATCGTGACAAGGCGGTGGCGCACGGCGTCGAGCCCCCGTGTCGTGCGGCTGTTCGGGCCGGAGCCGTGGCGCCGTTGCCGGCTGGCCCCTTCCGCGCGTGAGCGCTGTCGAGGCGCGAAGGGTTACCCGGTTCGCCCGATTCGTCCACATCCGCGCGCGCACCCCGCTCCGGACACGACGGAGCCCCGGCGCGAGGCCGGGGCTCCGTCGTCGATGGGGCGGCGCTACTCGACTTCGATGAAGGTGTCGCTGCCCGTGAGCGTCAGCTGGTTGCCCGAGTCGTCCTGGAACTGGCGACCGACCCCGATGATCGTCGCCGGGTAGCCGAGGGCGCCGTCGCCGCCCGACTGGACGACCGCCGGGCCGCCGGTGAGCGTCACGGTCAGCTGGCGACCCGGCTCGAGGATCTGGCCGCCGGACGTGAGGACCGGCGCGCCGTTCAGCTCGCAGTCGGCGTTGCCCTCCTGCTCGTCGGTCGTGCAGACGATGTCGGCGATCGTCCCATCGGCGTCGGAGACCCGGTAGAAGCTCCCCGCGGTCGATGCGTCCATGACCTCGTCGAAGCGGAACCGGTGCACGTCGCCCTGGTTCACGAGGCCGTCGGCGTCGCCGCTGCCGTCGGCACCGTTGTCCGTCGTCGCGACCACGCTCGTGATCGTCGGGGGCCCCTCGTCGTCGTCCCCGGGTACCTCGACGACGTTGCTGGCCCCGCTGTTGCCCGCCGTCGTCTGCTCGTCACCGGCGGTGAACGTCACCGTCACCCTGACCCGGTACACGAAGCAGGCCGAGCCGGCCCCGGGTGCCTGGTCGTTGTCCATGAACGGGCTCGACGTCACGCTCGACCCGTCGTCGTCGGTCCCGTCCTCGTCGCTCTCGTCCACCGTCTGGAACGTGTTCGACGCGAACTCACCACTCGAGCACTCCGCTTGTGTGCGCTGGACCGCGTAGTTCGCTCCGGCGGGGTTGTTCCACAGGAAGTCCAGGTGGACCGCGACGTCGTCGGCGCCCTCGTCGTTGTCGGCGGGGTCGTCCGTCGCCTGGGCTGTCGGCGCCTGCGTGTGGACGACGTCGTTCGTGATGTTGAAGACCGACGTCCCCGACGACTCGGTTTCGTAGGTGACCGCGAGGCTGTCGCCGGGGTTCAGGATCGACTCGAACGCCGCCTGGCCCGAAAGGTTGGTGCCCTTGAACTGGAAGTTGTCGTTGCTGTCGTACTCGTAGGTGCGGCCGTTCGTGCCCGCGAACGAGTCCTCGCTGATGGCGGCGCCCTGGACCGTCGGGGTCGACGTGCCGTCCGCGGCCTCGGTGAGAACCCAGCGGGCGTTTCCGCCGATCCCGAAGGGCTCCGCGGGCTCGTCGTCGTCGTTGAGGTCGAGCGCGCCATCCGTGCCGTCCTCGAGGTCGGTCCACACGACCGGGGTCGCGTGGGTCGTGGCGGTCGCCTGGATCACGAACGTGAGCGAGCCCTGGCCCTCCGCCGTCGCCTCGGCCGTGCCCTCGATCTCCCGGGTGGGCGTCACCGTGCTGTCGTTCACCGCGATGATCGTCGCGTTCACGCTGTTCTCGTCGGCGACGCCGGCGGGAGCGGCGGAGTCGGAGAAGGTCGGCGCGCCGGTGGCGAAGCTCACGTCGCTCGCCGGGAAGAGGCGGATGTT
>JBOHEE010000250.1:0-4936 GCA_050700895.1 Nitriliruptorales bacterium
GGTCAGAACCCCGCATCAGGTCGAGTTGGCCGGTGGAAACCCAACCGAAGTCGGAAACCGCCTACATCACGAGCGGCAACCGTGATATCATCATCCCGTGATCCGGACCCAGATCTCCCTGACGGCCGAGCAGCACGAGCGGTTGCGCCGTCGAGCAGCGGAGCGCGGCGTGTCGATGTCCGAGCTCATCCGCGAGGCCGTGGATGTCGTGGAGCACACCCGGCGCGAGCGCCTCGAGCGAGCTCGTGCGGCGTTCGGCCGCCACGGCTCCGGCCGCGATGACGTGTCCGAGGAGCACGACCGCCACCTGGTCGACGTCTATCCCGACGCGTGATCCTCGCGGACACGTCGGCGCTCTACGCGCTCCTGGATCGGGACGACCGCAACCACGTCGCCGCGGTTGCCGCCTGGGACACCGTCAGCGCCGAGACGCCGCTCACGCACAACTACGTCGTCGTCGAGACGATGGCTCTGACCCAGCACCGGCTCGGGATGGGGGCAACCGAGGATCTCTGCCGCCTCGTGCTTCCGGCGCTCCGCATCGAGTTCATCGATCCCGCCACGCACGACGCCGCCATGGCGGCCCTCCTCGCGGCCGGGCAGCGCGACGTGTCGCTGGTCGACCGTGTCAGCTTCGAGGTCATGCGCCGCCTCGGGATCCGCCGCGCGTTCGCGTTCGACGCCGACTTCGCCGACGAGGGCCTCGAGCTCGTGCCGCCGACGTGAGATGACACGTCCGCGCAGACCCGTTCAGGTGGCGTGATGCTCCAGGTGGCGCCGCCCCACAGGCTGCTCAGTCGACGTCGGGGACGACCTCGATCTGACGGAGCGGCCCTTGGGCATCGGCGAGCCTGGCGTCGGTACGCCCCGACCGCGGTGCTGCGGGCCGGGACGACCGGGGAAGGCTGTGGACGGTGGAACCAGGGGGCGTGAGGGCCGCGCCTCGAGGCGGCCCCCACCCTCACCTTCCGGGGGCTACAGCGGGGGATCAGCGAGATCGTCGTCGACGAGCTTGCCGAGCACGTTCGTGAGGAACGTCGCGAGCTGCTCGCGGGTGACGTCCCCGTCGGGGTCGTGGCGGTCGGCAGTGACGCCGGACACGAACCCCGCGGCCGCGGCCTTCGCGATCGAGTTCGCGTGGACGCTCGCGTCGTCGTCGCTGAACGGATCCTCATCGGTCACGTCGATGCGGCCGCCCAGGTACTCGTAGGCGTTCACGAGCATGCTCGCGAGCTGCGCCCGGGTCACGGCCCCACCTGGGCTGAACGTGGTCGCCGACGTGCCGTGGAGAACACCGGCTTGCGCGAGGATCTCCGCCGCCTCCCCGTGGACGGGGTCGTCGTCGGTGAACCGGTTTCGGGAGGCCGGGAGGTCGGCTCCTGCGGCCTCCAGCAGCGACCGCAGCACCGATGCGACCTGCCCGCGCGACACGGTGTTCGCCGGCGAATAGCTGGTCGCGCTCGTGCCGTTCACGAGGCCCCACCAGGCGGCACAGTCGATCGAGCCCGCGTGGGTGCTGCCGGTCACGACGTCGGCGAACGCCGCAGCCGGGAGCAAGTCGGACGGGCAGGCGGTGTCGACGGTCGCGAAGTTCCAGGTGGAGGCCTGCGAGGTCCGCACCGTCAGCACGAGGTCGCCGTCGTCTTGCGCCGCCCTTGTCGCCAGACACGGGTCGGGCGCCGCCGCTGCGCCGTCCGCACAGGCCGGGACCGGCTCCCCGTTGCGGTAGACGACGAGCCGGTCGAGGTCGACGCCCTCGATGACCGAGGAGTCGAGCTCGAAGTCGAGCACGAGCGGCTCCTCCGGGGTCGCCGCCGGTGCCGTGATGTCGACCTCGACGTTCAGCAGGGTCTGCCCCGACGACAGCTCGGTCGTCGTGGACTGCTTCGGGGTGATCGAGACGGACCCTGCGACCGGGGAGGTCACCGACGCCTTGGTCGGCTTGTCGGAGGTGGCGTCGGTCGCGCTCGACAGGGTCCCGCCGGACGCGACCGTCCCGGTGGTCGTGCCCGTGCTCCCGCCGCCGCCCCCGCCGCCGCCACCCGACGGCGCCGGGGCGCTCGCCTTGATCGCGATCTCCGGCGAGGAGTAGCCGTAGCCGGTCACCTCGATCTCGACCCCGCCGGTGACGACCTGTGCGCTGGCGGTGGCCGACGAACCCCCGGCGGTCGCGCTGAAGACGGCGTCGCCGGGGCTGACGTTGAAGAAGCTCGGCCCGAACATCGCGTCCGGGATGAACGCCTTGAACTCCCCGGTGTTCACACCGCCGCTCTGCATGAGGTGGGGAGCGGCGACGTCGACGTCGAAGGACTCGGCCGTCGCGTCCCAGCTCGGCGCCCCGAACGACTGCGCGTCGGTCATCACCCACCCGCCCCGTGAGGCGGCGATGAAGTCGGCGGGGAGCCCGTAGTTCGAGAGGCTGTCGAGGGCGAGGAGGATGGACCCCGTGTAGTCGACGTCCGCCTGCGTGGTGTCGTCGCCGCAGTTGCCGACGACGCAGTCGCCCGAGGTGAACCAGGACGCGTTGCTCGGCCCGATCACGATCTCGACCGTGTTGTCGCCCGGATCGGGGGTGGTGGCGGTGTAGGAGCTGAGGGCGCCGGAGCCGATGAGGAAGACGGGGTCGTACTCGCCGAGGTTCAGCTCGATGCGGACGAGGTCGGTGGGGGCGAGCTGCCCGCCCGATGCGACGAGTTCGTACTGGTCCGGCGTCCCGCCCGCTCGTGAGTCGTCAACGACCTGGATCTGCAGCAGCCCCGTGTCGAAGATGTCGAGGTCGACGTCACCGTCGGCCGGACCTCCCGTGGGGTTGAAGGTCGTGGTCCAGGTCTGTCCCCCGTCGGTCGACTTCTGGAACCCGTTCGCGACGATGCACCGGCTGTTCACCGTGACGGTGGCGACGGTCGTGCCGCAGGTCACCCACCTGCCGCCCGTCAGCGAGATGTTCGACGCGGCGATCTGCGCGTTGCCGGCCGCGTCGGTGACGGCGCCGTTCGCGCCGCCGTTCGTCGCAGCGTTCAGCGCGACGCCGGTGCTGAGCGCGTTGCCGCTGATGACCAGCGTCCACGAGGCGCTGCCACTCCCAGCGAGCGTGACCGTCGTGGTGTCGTAGACGACCGACGTCCCCAGGACCGCGTTCACCTGGGCCTCGGTCAATCCGACGTTCCCCGCAGAGTGCGTGGCGGGCTCCAGCCACGTGATCGTCAGCACGTCGTCGACGTCGTCCCAGACCTGGTCGCCGTCGATGTCGACGCTGAGCTCCACCTGCGCGATCGCGGGGCCGGTGCCGTCGGCGATGGCTATGGCGGCAGGTGACGCGGTGTCGTTCGTGGCGCTCACCCGTTCCGAGGCCGTGGCGGACTGCGTGTAGCGGATCCGGTCGACCGCGCTGGAGTCGAGGACCGTGAAGACCGGGAACGTGACGGAAAGGACCGTCCCGGCACAGCTCAGGGACGTGGCGGGGGTGTCGCCGCCGGGGTTCCCGTCGCCGTCGTAGGTGAACTGGCCTGCGGCCCAGGCGGCGACGTCGCCGCAGTCGAGCGTGGCGTCGTACGTCACCTGCACGACCGCGCTCGAGGCGGCCGACGTCGCGGCCGCGCTGATGTCGTCCACGGTCACGTCGCCGCTCCCGGCGAGGTTCCACGGGCTCGCCCCCGTGTCCTCGATCCCGCTGGACGCGATGACGGCAGCCGCGTAGGTCAGCGTCGCGTCGCCTCCGGCCGCCGTGCCGGCGGTGTTGAAGGTGATCGTCAGCGTGTCGTCGGTGTTCGTGACGGTGGACAGCACGCACGCGGCGCCCGCGTTCCCCGCCCCGACGCCATTCGCGGTGGGGTCGCACTCGACGACGAGGGTGTCGTCGTCGGAGAGGTCGTCGAGGGTGATCGTGTCGCCGTCGACGATCGCCGCGATCGTCTCGCTGAACACGATGGTGACCACGTCGTTCATCGACACCGCCCCGTTCGCGTCGGCGTCGTTGACGGAGACCGACGAGGACGTCGGGTGATCGCTCGCCAGCGCGGGCCCGACTGGAACCAGGGCCGACGCGAAGACCGCGGGAACGAGCGCAGCGAGGACGGTCCGCCGGCGGACGCGCGGCCTGTCCGAGGGGCGACCGTGGACACGTCGCACCCGCCGTGCCCCCGGGGCGCGCGGCTCGACCCCGCTCCCCCTGCGGCTGTGCCACCGTGTGCCGAACATCGCGGCCCCTTCGCTCTCGGTGTCCGCATGACGCGGACGCTCTGCTTCCACTGAGAGGCTCACCGGAGGGGGACCGGATGTCGTGAGTAGTGGGTGCTCATGTCCCGACGTGAGCAACGACTGCTCACGACAGGCCCGCGACGCCGCTCGTACGGTCGTCTGCATGTCGGATCCGGTCGAGCGGCTGCCCCCCGTCTACGCGCGCTACCTCCGGCTCCGCGCCGCTGGTCGCAGCACGTCCGAGATCGCCGCGGAGCTGGACGTCCCGCCGCAGTCGCTCGACCTGCTCGACGTCCTCGCGCGCGAGAAGCTCGAGAGGCTGAAGGCCGCGGGCGACGGCGAGGTGCGGGCGACCTAGCTAGCGGGTCCTCCTGGCGCACAGCCACCGCCTGCCGACTCTCAGCCGCCCCTGCTCGCGCGCAGCCGCCTACCGGCTCGCGCCGACTCCCTCACCCGCGGAAGGATCGGGCCGTGTCAGGCCGAGCGCGGCCGCCGCGTCCTTGCGGCTGCTCACCCCGAGCTTCACGTACGCGCGGTGGAGGAGGTTGTCGACGGTCCGTACGGAGACGACGAGCCGGTCCGCGATGTCGCGGCTGGTGAGGCCACCGGCCGCCATGGTCACGACCTCCCGCTCCCGGGGGGTCAGCGGGCTGACATCCTCGTCGAGCGCCAGCGCGGGTGTGGCCGCGCCCTCGCAGCGCTGGGCGAGGTCGGCCGACCGGATGCGGTGGCGCTGCGC
>JBOHEE010000251.1:0-2287 GCA_050700895.1 Nitriliruptorales bacterium
GCCGAGCAGGACCGCTACGTCGTGACCGCGGCGGGCGAGGACCGAGGCGCCGGTGACGGCCCGTTCGCCGTGGCCGCAGTGCACGACGAGCGGCCCGTCGGGGAGGTCGTGGGCAGCGTGAAGGGACCCGAGCTCGGCCGGGATGGCGCCGGGGATGTGGCCTGCCTCGTACTCCTCGGCCTGCCGGACGTCGACGAGCGGCCGCCCGTCGATGTCGCCGACGGCGACGAGCTCGGTCGTGTCGAGCGGGCCGCCGACGGCGACCCAGGCGGCGATGCCACCGTCGATGACGCCCTCCAGGTGCTCGTAGCCGACGTTCAGGCACTGCCGCACGAGGTCGGCCTCGTCGGTGTCGGGTGCCGTCACGAAGACGAGGGGCCGGTCGGGCGCCACCAGCCAGCCGAGCCAGGACCCGAAGGAGGACCGCAGCGGGATCGACAGTGATCCGGGGACGTGGCCAGCGGCGAACTCCTCTAGGGATCGGACGTCGACGATCTCGACCTCCGGCTCGGGCGACCGCCGGCTCCGCGCAGGAGCACGGCCAGCGACGTGCCCACCGGGCTCCGGCCGCGAACGGACCTCGGCGACCTCCTTCTCGTTCGACCGCCGGGTCGGCGCAGGAGGGACGCCGGCGACCCGGCCTCCCCCCTCGAGCCGCGAGCGGAGCTCTCCGGCGTCGAGGCCGGCGAGGCGGGGACGGTCGAGCCCGTGCACGGCCGTCCCGCGCCGGTTGACGTCGCGCAGCCAGGAGAAGTAGGCGGGGTAGCTGCCGAGGCCGTCGAGGACGGCCGCGACGAACTCGTCCTCGTCGTGGGTCGCCAGGAGCGGGTTGTTGGCCCGCTCGGCCCCGACGGTCGTGGCGCGCTCGTCGCCGCCGCCAGCCGTGCAGAAGGATCCCGCGCCGTGGGTGGGGTGGACGGGCAGGTCGTCGGGCAGGGGGCGAACGATGTCGCGGAGCGAGCGGAACAGCGCCCGCGCCAGCGGCTCGGTGTGCTCGGGTCCGACGAGGTCCGGGCGGGCCACCCCGCCGACGAGCAACAGCCCGCCGGAGAAGAGCACCTCGGGTCCCCGTTCGCCGGTGACGAGGTAGGAGACGTGTTCGGGCGCGTGACCGGGGGTGGCGAGCACCGCGACCTCGAGCCCGCCGAGGTCGATGACCTCCCCGTCGCCGGTCGGGCGGTGGGGAAACGCGAGCTCGGAGTCCGCGGGAACGACGAGCTCCGCCCCGAGGGCGGCGAGCTCGCGCCCGCCGGAGATGAAGTCGGCGTGGAGGTGGGTCTCGAGCACGTGGCCGATCCGCCAGCCGCGCCGCTCCGCCTCGCGCACGTACGGCGTCGGGTCGCGCGACGGGTCGACGGCGGCGGCCAGGCCGTCGCCGACCTCGACGAGATAGGAGCTGTTGCCGAGCCCCTCGTCCACGAACGTCACGATCTCCATCAGCCGCCTCCTCCCCGCACGGACGGCAGGCCGGCGAGCTGCCACTCCGGGAAGCCGTCCTCGAGCCGGCGCGCACGGCGACCGGACTCCTCGAGCAGGCGGACCGCGTCGTGCGAGTACGCGCAGAACCGACCGCGGCAGTAGGCGACGATCAGCCGGTCGTCGGGGAGCTCCGAGAGGCGCTCGCGGAGCTCGTCGAGCGGGATGGAGCGCGCGTGGTCGATGTGGCCGGCCGCGAACTCGTCGCGCGGGCGGACGTCGACGACGACGATGTCCTCCTCCTCCAGCAGGCGCTCGAGCTGCTCGCGATCGACCGGCTCGACGTCGCCCCCCAGGTACTCCTCGGCGAGGGCCCGCACCTCCGCGGAGCGGTCGTAGGCGACCTCACGAAGGTCGTCCAGGAGCGCGACGACGCGGGGCGAGGCGAGCCGGTAGTAGACCCGGACGCCGTCCTGGCGGCTCGCGACCAGTCCCGCTCCCCGCAGGACCTGGAGGTGCTGCGAGGCGTTGGCAGAGCTGAGCCCGGCCGCCGCGGCGAGTTCGTCGACCGACCGCTCGCCCTGCGCGAGCAGGTCCATGAGCTCCAGCCGTCGCCCGCTCGCGAGGGCCCGTCCGATGCGCGCGAACCCGTCGAACAGGGCGGTCTTGGTCTGGCGTCCGCCGTCCTCGCTCATGGCCTGCCGTCCGCCGTCCTCGCTCACGGCCTGCCGTCCGCCGTCCTCGCTCACGGCGCCACCATAGGCAAAAGTATCCAATAGGTCAATTGAATAAACTAACTACGGAGGTCCGACCCCCTGGGTGGGTCGCCTCGTCGACGTCGGGCGAGAGGCCGGAAACCCGGCCTGACGGC
>JBOHEE010000252.1:0-2273 GCA_050700895.1 Nitriliruptorales bacterium
CCTCTCGCGCTATCCGACGCTGCCGTTGACGTGGCGCGCATACGAGCTGCGCGACAACGTCACCGCCTACGACGCGGTCTATGTGGCTCTCGCTGAGGGGCTGGCCTGCTCCCTGGTGACCGCGGATGCGCGACTCTCCAGAGCACCTGGCATACGGTGCGATATCGAGGTGCTATCAGCTTCCTGATCCTGATCGAGCGACAGGGCCGGACACGGAGACCGTAGACGCATGGCGTGACATCGACGTCCGAGTCCCGAGGCCTATTTCGGATGCGTCGAAGGCAGCGTGCCGATCCACGCGGCTGGCCGTGGTCAGGGCGGGCGGCAACGCGGGCAGCGGGGGACTCGGTTCACCCCGACGCCCACCGCATCGAGCATGTGGACGAGGTAGGGCCACAGGGCATCGCCGATCAGCAGGTGCTGGGGACCCGGCTGCCCGATGGCCGCCCTACGCAACAGCGCGACGGCGATCCCGGCGCGGTCGGCCGCACGACGGGACAAGTAGCGCAGACCGTGCACGCCGGGGCTCGCGTGGAAGAACCGACCCCAGCCCGCGTGATGCCGTAGCCGACGGCGTCGAGGTTCGTGTCGCCAAGGCGGGGTGTGGCACCCACCGTGTCGGCGGCGTCGGCGTCGGTGAGGTCCAACAGTCGCGCGGAAGTCGGGGCGTTGATCAGGGTTCCGCGCCAGTTCGGGCAGATGTCGACGGTGGCGGGCGTCCCTGGCGGACCGCGGTGGAACACCTCCATCGCGGAGACCTCGAAAGCGAGTGACCCGTACAGCACGAACACGCTGTCGTGGGTGGTTGGCGGTCCGGGGAGGAAGGACCGTGGGACCGCAGCGCCTGGTAGGGATTCCAGGAGCGAGTACGTCCGCCGCGTCCTCGACGACGAGCTCGACGTGTTGCTACTTGCCCTGCCGGCGATCCTGCTGGACGGACCGAAGGGTGTAGGCAAGACATCCACCGCTCTCCAGCGCGCTCAGCAGGTGTGGCGTCTCGACGACCCTGCCCAGCGCGCTGTCGCCGAAGCCGACCCAGCCGTCGTCACCTCCGGTGAACCGCCGATCCTCGTCGACGAGTGGCAGCGTGTGCCCGCCACCTGGGATGCGGTACGGCGCGCGGTCGACGCCGACCCGACCCCTGGCCGGTTGATGCTCACCGGCTCCGCGGCCTCCCCGGCGACCACCCACACAGGGGCCGCACGGATCGTCAGTCTGCGCATGTGCCCACTGACCACCAGCCCCACCCCTTGGAATCACTCATCTAGCCTCGACGGCACCTCGGCTAGAGGCCGGACCATGCCCGAGCTCACCTCCGTGTGCGTGTTCGCGAGCTCCTCGCTCGGCGCCGACCGCCGCTTCGTCGACGTCGCCGCATCCCTCGCCCAGCACCTCGCGGGCGAGGGGATCCGCGTCGTCTACGGCGGGGGTGGCGTCGGGCTGATGGGCGTCCTCGCCGAGACCGCCGTCGCGGCCGGTGGCGAAGTCGTCGGGGTCATGCCCGAGACGCTGAAGGCGCGGGAGATGCCGAACGTCGACGGCACCGAGCTCCACACGGTCGGGTCGATGCACGAGCGCAAGCAGCTCATGTACGAGCTCTCCGACGGCTTCATCGCCCTGCCCGGCGGGATCGGGACACTCGAGGAGCTCGCCGAGGTCACGACCTGGGCGCAGCTCGGCCTCCATGCGAAGCCCATCGGCGTGTTGAACGCCTTCGGCTACTTCGACCCGCTGCTCGCGTTCCTCGACGGGGCGGTCGACGTCGGGTTCGTGAGGCCGCAGAACCGGGCGCTCATCCTCTCGGAGGCCGCGCCCGAGCGGCTCCTCGAGCGCATGCGCGCCTTCGAGGCGCCGCCGACGGAACGCTGGATCGAGGAGCCGGAGGAGACCTGATCAGGTCTCGAGGGCGGTGAGGAAGCGCGCGCCGATGGGCGCGGCGACCTCTCCCCCGCCGCCGCCTCCCTCGACGACGACCGCGAAGGCGAGGTCGCCCGCGTAGCCGATAAACCACGCGTGTGTCGGGAGCTCACCCTCCTCGTCGGGCGTCCCGAACTCGGCGGTGCCGGTCTTGCCGCGGACCTCGCGGCCGTCGACGTCGGCGGCGGTCCCGGTGCCGTCGGTGACGACGAGCCGCATGAGCTCGCGGAGCGTCTCGACCTCCGGGAGCGGTTCGCCGGCGCCGGCGGCCTCCTGGTCGGCGACCAGCATCGGCTGCTGCCACCGCCCCGCCGCGACCGCCGCCGCGACGCTTGCCATGTGGAGCGGGCTCGCCA
>JBOHEE010000253.1:0-9733 GCA_050700895.1 Nitriliruptorales bacterium
CGGCGCCCGGATCCGAAGACGACGCCGGCCGCGACTTCGAGCGGGGACAGCGGGACAGGTCCCGCCGCCGGGGTCACTCGACGAGTCCTCGCTCCTCCGCGTCCGCCAGAAAGGCGCCGACGTCCGCACGTGCTCGGTCGGGCTCGATCTCGTAGGCCTCCACGAGGATCGCCTCGAGCTCGGTCCGCGTAGCGCCGCGGGCGAGCGCCTGCCAGAGCAGCGCCCCGCTCGCGTTTGCGGAGAGGTAGAGGGACTCGCCGAGATCGAGCGCGATGACCTCGTCGTCGAGCGCCCGCCAGGAGAGCCTGTCTTCGCGCAGCCTTAGTTCGCGATCTGTCGTCTCGCTCATCGGTCGTCCTTCCTCGCTCCTCAGCCTGCCCGAAGACGCGCCCGGCGTCCAGCGGCACTCCCGACGAACGGCTAGTAGTGACCCGGGGCGCGATGGAGTACGCTCGCTACGCGGCGACGGTTGGCCGCAACCGGCGTCGAAAAGGCGGGAAACGCGGGACGAGCCTTCCCTCACCGCGCCCCCCGCCGGGGGTGGGCGGGCAGTCCTGGAGACCACGGGAGTGCCTGCCGCCCCTGCGGTCGCTGCGTCTCTGCCGAGGAGGCGGCTGCGGCCCTAGCGCGACTTGATGAGACGGACGAGGCCGAGCCCGAGCAGCACGAAGTCCGCCAGCGAGGCGATGGCGAACGCGAGGCTGACGCGCTCGAGCTCGCTTCCGGGCAGGACGAAGAAGAGCGTCACGAAGAGGACGGACGCGAGCGTCCAGGCGAGCGCCGCTCGAACGCCCTCGTCGAGCGCGAGGAGCGCTTGGGAGATCGTGGCGGCACCGAGGTAGCAGCCGACGCCGGCCGCGAGCAGCGCCAGCTCGAATCGTCCTGCCTCGAACCCCGATCCGTACAGGAACGTCATCGCCTGCGGGCCTGCGATCGCTGCGAAGGCGACGATGACGGCTCCGGCGGCGAGCAGGAAGCCGACGGTCCGGACCACCATCTGGCGGAACCGCGCGATCTCGGCGACCGCCTGGATGTGCGTCAGGTTGGGCAGGAGCGCGGCCGCGAGCCCCTGGAAGACGTACACCGGGGCGCGAATGAGCATCGTCGCGGCGAATACGACCCCCGCCGCCTTGCTCGCATCGGTATGGCCCTCGATCATCACGAGCAGCGGCCCGCCGTTCACGAGGAGCTGGTCCGCGGCCGCGACGATGCTGGCCGGGGCTGCGAAGCCGAGCGCGCTCACCAGTCGGAAGCGAGCGCCCGGGCGCGCGGTGCCGATCATGCGGAGCATCCGCCGGCCGAGCAGGAGGGGGACGAGCGCACCTGCGAGGCCGGCGATGACCATGGCCGCGGCCGCGAGCCCTGTGGAGGCGACGAGGAAGAGCGGCGCCGCGACGAGCAGTCGGCCGACCGCGTCGGCGATCAACCCAAGGCCGTAGCCGTTGAACCAGCGCAGCCCGCCGAGGAGCCCACGCACGAGGTAGGCGACCCCGTACGCCGCGATGCCGGCTAGGAGCAGGGCCGTGAGCATGTCGCTCCCCAGGAAGAGTCGCTCCGCCACGGCGCTCCAGCCGGCGACGGCGCCGACGACGCAGACGGCGACGACGAGGACGCAGAGGACGGCCACCGCCCGGAGGACGGTCGTGACTTCCTCGCCTCGCGCAAGCCGCTCCGCGAGCGCTCGGGACGTCGTCTGCTCGAGCGGGCGGAAAAGGACGATGGCGACCAGGAACATCGCCGCCCAGAGGACGGCGATCTGCCCGTAGTCGTGCGGCCCGAGCGCGCGCGCCGCGAGCACGTGGAACACGTACGCGAGCACGCCGGAGATCACCATGGCGCCCGACAGCAACCAGGCCCCCGCGACCGGACGTCCTCTGCGCGTCCGTTGCTCGGCGGCGGGGACCCGCTCGACGGCGACGGCCTGAGAGCTCACCGAACGACCGCGTCCACGAAGTAGTTGCTCGACTTGTAGCTCGTCGTCGGGAAGATCCCCGCAGCGGATCCGTAGACGCCGTTCTGGCCGTCGGCGACCGAGCGGAGCGGACCGGAGACGACCTGGCTCTGGAGGCCGAACTGCGTCACGACGTAGTACGCGTTCATGTTCACGGAGACGACGTAGACCGTGTTCGCCTCGAGCTGGATGGGGCTCGCAAGCGCCTGCTGCTGCCAGCCGGCTGCGCTCTCGCCCGTTAAGGTCGTCGTCGCGAGCTGGGTGCCGTCCGCCCTCCAGACCTTGCCGACGTGGGTGCCGGTCTCCTTGGCATCCTTGTAGAAGCGGATCGCTTCGAGCGTCGCCGGTCGGTCGACGGTGATCTTGACGCCGAGCTCGTAGCTCCACGGCCCCGGGCGGGGGCGCCCGTCACGCGTCGGGTTTCCGGTCAGAGCGGGCGTCAGCGTGTCGGGGAAGAGCGAGCACGGACAGAGCGTCGTCGTGAACGACCAGGTGGTCGTCGCCCCCAGCGGGGTACCGTCTGCGGCGAGGACGCCGGTCGTCACCTCGGCCGTGAAGGTCGCCGTGGGAGCCAGGAGGATGCCTGGGGCAAGCGTTCCGGTGAGGGTCGCCGGATCGTAGGAGACGGTCGCCGGCACGAGCGTTCCGTCGGGAGCGTGCAGGCGGAACGTGTCCGTCGTGACCGTGGTTGGGTCGACGGAGCGGTTGAACGTGACCTTCACGCTCGGCGTACGCGAGACGTCGGCGGCGCCGCTGGCCGGGTCCGTCGAGCTGACCGCCAGCGCCGAGACGTCGGCGACGGTGAAGCTCCAGCTGAAGGGCGTGGCGAGCGTGGCGTCGTCGGTGGCCGTGATGGAGGCATCGAGGCGAGCGGTGTAGGCGCCCTCGGCGAGCGGGCTGGCCGGCGTCAGGGTCGCAGCGCGGGTGCCTTGGTCGTAGGCCACCGTGGCGGCGACCGCTCCACCCGGCCCCGTGAGTGTGAAGGTGGAGGCATTGACGGTCTCGGGCTTGAGGTCCTTCGAGAACTGCGCACGCGGCTGCACCGTGGGCCCGATGGCGGAGGCCCCGTCGACGGGCAGCACGGAGGTCACGGTCGGCGGGACGGCGTCCTCCACGGTGAAGCTCCACTGCACGGGCGCGGAGAGCGGCATGCCGTCGCTGGCGCGCACGTCCGTCGTGAGCTCCGCCGTGTAGGTAGTGGAATAGGCGAGCGGGGCCGAGGGCGTCAGCACCGCCGCATCTCCGGCGTCGTCGTAGGCGACGGTGGCGGGGACGGGACCGCTCGGGCCCGTGAGGGTGAAGGTGGAGCCGCTGATCGTGGCCGGCTCGATCGGTCGCGAGAAGACAGCGTGGACGCTCGTCGAGCGGTCGACGCCTGGAGCGGCGTCGGCGGGCGTAGTGGATAGGACGGTGGGCGGCGCCGGGTCGCCGTCGGGGACGACCTCCAGGTCGACGAAGTAGTTGCTCGCGTTCCAGAACTGGGTGGGGAACGCGCCGGCCGCGGAGCTGTGGACGCCGTTCTGCCCGTCGGCCACGGAGCGGAGCGGCCCGGAAATGGCTTGGCTCTGGAGGCCGAACATCGTCATGACGTAATAGGCGTTCGTGTTCACGGAGACGACGTAGGTGGAGCCAGGCTGGAGGGCGAGCGGGGCCGCGAGGCCTTGCTGCTGCCAACCGGAGGCGCTCTCGGCAGCGAAGGTCGTTTCGGCGAGTTGCACGCCTCCCGCCGTCCAGACCCGGCCGATGTGGGCTCCCGTCTCGCCCGGGCTCTTGTAGAAGCGGATCGCGGTCAGGCGCATCGGCTGGTCGACCGTGACCTTGACTCCCATCTCGTAGGTCCACGGACCGGGAGGCGGGCGACCGTCGCGGGTCGGCAGCCCCTGATCTTGCGGCTGGAGAACGGGCGAGAAGAGCCGGCACGGGCACGCGGCCGTGCTAAACGACCACGCTTCGGCGGACGTGAAGGGCGTTCCGTCGGCGGCGGTCGCGGACGTCTCCACGCGGGCCGTGTACTCGGTCGTCGGCTCCAGAAGGTCTGCCGGCGTCAGCGTCGCCGTCCGGGTCTCCGAGTCGTAGGCGACCGCCGCCGGGACGAATGCCCCACTCGGCTCCTGCAGCGTGAAGCTCGAGCTCGTGAGGGTCGTGAAGTCCATCGAGCGCGAGAACGTCGCGGTTACCTCGGCGCTGCGGGCCACGAACCCTTCCCCGTCGGCCGGGGAGGCGGCCGACACGGTGGGGGCGGGGAGGTCGCTCGCCACCGTGAAGCTCCACGTGTACGGGGTGGCGAGGGTGGCGTCGTCGGTGGCGGTGATGGAGGGGTCGAGCCGAGCGGTGTAGGTCGCGCCGACGGTGAGAGGGCTGTTGGGGGTGAGGGTGGCGGTCCGGGTCGCCGGGTCGTAGGCGACGGCGGCGGGAACGGACCCACCGGGTCCGGCGAGGGTGAAGGTGGCGGCGGTGACGGTCTCCGGCTTGAGCTCCTTGTCGAACTCGGCCCGCGCTCGGACGCCCGGCCCGACGTCGCTGGCCCCCGCCGAGGGTGCAGTGCTGGTCACCGTCGGAGGCACCGGGTCCTTCACGGTGAAGCTCCACTGCACGGGCGCGGAGAGCGGCATGCCGTCCCTGGCGCGCACCGCCGTGGTCAGGCTCGCCGCGTACGTCGTCGCGTACGAGAGCGGCGCGGCCGGCGTCAGCGTGGCGGTGGTGGTGGCGTCGTCGTAGGCGACAGTGGCGGCGACGGGGCCGCCTGGGCCGGTGAGCGTAAAGGTGGAGCCACTGACGGTGGCGGGGTCGAGCGGCCGGGAGAAGGCGGCGCGGACAGTCGCTTCCCTCTCGATCTCGGCGGCGGCGTCGGGCGGCGTGGTGGAGAGGACAGTGGGGGGAGCGGGGTCACCGTCGGGGACGACCTCAAGGTCGACGAAGTAGTTGCTGGAGCTGGACGTCTGGGTCGGGAAGACGCCCGCGGCGCTGCCGAAGACTCCGTTCTGACCGTCGGCCACTGTGTGGAGCGGCCCGGAGACGACCTGGTTGGCGAGCCCGAGCTTGGTGATGGGGAAGTAGGCGTTGGCGTTCACGGAGACGACGTAGGTGGCGTCAGGCTGGAGGGTGAGGGGGGCGGCGAGGCCTTGCTGCTGCCAGCCGAAGGCGCCCTCCGCGGCGAACGTCGTCTGGGCGAGCTGCGCGCCACCCGACGTCCAGACCCGGCCGACGTGAGTGCCGGTCTCGGCCGAGCTCTTCCAGAAGCGGATCGCGGTCAGGAGCATCGGCTGGTCGACACGGACCTTCATTCCGAGCTCGTAGCTCCACGGGCCGGTGCCCGTTCGGCCGTCCTGCGTCGGATTGTTGTCCTTCGCCGGGATGAGGATCGGCGAGAAGAGCGTGCAGGGACAGGCGGCGGTCGAGAACGACCACGTCACGGGCGCCGCCAGCGGGGCGCCGTCCTCCGCCGCGACCGAGGCCTCGATCTTGGCCGTGTAGTCTGCGCCGCCGCCGAGTGGCGCGTTCGGCGTCAACGTCGCGACGTGCGATGACGCGTCGTACGAGACGCTCGCAGGCACCTCGCCCGAGGGGCCCGTCAGCGTAAAGCTCGAGCTCCCGATCGTCGAGCCGTCCATGGCCCGGGAGAAGGTCGCCGTCACGGCGGTGGCCCGGCCCACGTAGCTGGATCCGTCCGCGGGCGAGCGGGCAACGACCGTCGGCGGCGGCGGCGGGTCGGCGGTCGTGAACGCCCAGGTCACGTCGCCCGCGAGCGGCGTGCCGTCCACGGCCGTCACGCCGGTCGTCAGACGTGCCGTGTAGCTCGTCGAGTACGCGAGCAGGGCCGCCGGCGTCAGCGTCGCCGTTCGCGTGGAGGCGTCGTATGCGACAGAGGCCTGGACCTCACCTCCGGCCCCCGTGAGGGTGAAGGTCGAGGCCGTCACCGAGCCGGCGTCCATGTCGCGGGAGAAGACCGCCTGGACCGCGGTCGTACGCGCGACGCCTGTCGCCCCGTCCAGCGGAACCAGGCTGTCGACCGTGGGCGGCAGAGGGGCGGAGGCCGCCGTCGTGAAGCTCCAGGTCACGGGAGCTGCGAGCGGCACGCCGTCGGCGCCCGTCACCGCCGAGTCGAGCCTGGCGGTGTAGGTAGTCGAAGTCGCGAGCTGGGCGCTCGGCGTGAGGGTCGCCTCGGCGGCGCTCGAGTCGTAGCTCACCGTCGCGGCAACCTGGCCGCCCGGACCTGTGAGCGCGAACGTGGACTCGTTGACCGTCGCGGGGTCGAGCGGGCGCGAGAACGCAGCCCTGGGCCGGGCGGAGGGGCTCACGTCGGCAGCGCCGTCTTGTGGGGACGTGGAGGTGACCTGCGGCGGGACGGGGTCCTCGGTCGTGAACGTCCAGCTCTCCGGCGTGATGAGCGTCTCGCCGTCGGGGGCGGCGACCGTCGTCTCGAGGCGAGCGGTGTAGGCCGTGGAGAAGTCGAGCGCGGAGGACGGGGTCAACGTCGCCGTTCTCGACGCGGCGTCGTACGTCACCGTCGCCGGCACGGCGCTCCCGTCGGCCGGGGTGAGGGTGAAGCTCGAGGACGTGATCGTCGACCCGTCCATGTCCATGGAGAACGTCGCCTGGACGGTGCTCCCGCGGCTGACGCCGGTCGCTCCGTTTGCCGGCGACGTCGTTGTGACGGAGGGCGGGATCGCCTGCGGAACGATCTCGATGGCGGCGATGGTGGGATCGTCGGCCGGTCCGTCGATGGCTTGGAGGTCGAGGGCGCCGTCCGTGACGACGACGTCGGGGAAGGATCTGACAAGTGCCGTGGCCGCTCCCACCTCGGCGTAGATGTCGAGGTTCTGGATATCCGGCGAGGCGGGCGTGTCTCCGATGTCGAGGCTGAACACCCGCTGACCGGAGCCGCCGGGCGCGTCGGTTCCGTAGTAAGTCTCCGCGAAGTGCATGCGGACGTCGTACGTCCCGTCCACCACCGGAATCGCGTAGGTGAAGTTGCCCCAACGCTCGGTCTGGTAGAGCGTGGGATCGTTCGTCCCCGCGATCGCCACGGAGCTCGACGCGGTGTTCCCGCCGGTGAAGAACGCGTCGGTGCGGAAGAACGCTCCCGTCGAGGCCGTGTAATCGGTGCCTCCCGACTCGATCCGGGTCGGCTGCCCAGCCGCCGCCGAGGTCGTCGCGGAGGACTCTGCGGAGGCCACGGACTGCTCACCGCCGGCGACGGTCGTGACCACGTAGTAGTACGTGGTCGCCGAAGCGAGGCCGACGTCGGTGAAGCTCGTGCCCGTGACGAGGCTTCCGTTGGCGCGGGTTCCGAGCGGCTGTCCGCCCTCGCGTGGGGCCACCGAGCGATAGACGTTGTAGCCGGCCGCTCCGGCGACCGGCTGCCACGAGAGATCGATGCTGTCCGTACCGGCCGTCTGCGCGGCCACGCCGCTGGGGGCCGGCGGCCTCGTCGACGACTGGTTGTCGAGCGTGATGTCCGCGGCCGGAGTCGCCGGCACGGCACCCATGTCCGCGAGGATGTTCGTGGTCGCCTGCTGGATGCGGACGTCGGGGTCGCCGGCGCCGAAGCCGTCAAGAGCCAGGCCGCGGGCCCAGTAGTTCGTCCCCGTCGTGACGACCAGGGCCCCGCTCGCGGCGGTGTACTTGACCATCTGGTGGGTGGCCGAGCCCTCCGTGTAGAAGTTTCGCCCGGCTGCCTCGTCGTACTGAAGGAGATTTCCGTTCGCGGGCGAGCTCGCGAGCGTCTTCACTCCGGCGGGCTCGCGGCCGTTGCTCACCCTGGCATCCCATTCCCAGCCGACGAGGTCGCCTCCGACCGTCGTCGACGTTCCAGGCGCCTGCGTGTCGAGGCCGGTGTAGCGCCAGATGCGGTCGCTCCCTTCGGTGGCGCTCACGACGAGGGGGAAGAACGTGAAGTCGTTGTCGCCGACGTACATGACCCCGGTAAGCGCGTTCTCCGGGTCGTTCGCCCCCGCAGGGTCGCGCCAGGTGCCCGTGTGGATCCCGCTCGGGTCTGGGCCGCCGCTCTGCGTCGTCTTGTAGCAGACCATCACCCGGTCGTTCCCACCCGAGATCGGGCTGTCGGTGAAGCGGACCTTCCAGTAGATCTCGTTCGACCCCGTGAAGAAGAGATTCGTTCCGGAGTCGCGTGCCTGCTCGAGCGCGTTCCGCATTCCGGCCGAGTAGTACTCGTCGTGGGCGGGCGAGATGTAGGCGTCGTGGGCGGAGACGAGGGCGCCAGCCGCCTCGAGGTCCGTGTTGGACTGGTAGCTGACGTCGTAGCCTTCGCGCTCGAGCCAGTAGACGAGCGGATAGTCGATCCTCACGTACCAGTCGCGCCGGCCCGACCGCGGCTGCTCGAACGGCCGGTCGAAGGAGACCTCGACGGCGCGCTGTGCCCCGGAGATCGTCGTTCCTCCGGTCGAGCTCGAGTCGTAGAGCGACTTGCCCCCGTAGTTGTTGTAGGCCTGGAAGTCGGTGAAGGCCACTCCGTAGAGCACGTCGGAGTCGCTCGCGTCGTCGCGGACCGCCAGCAGGATGTGGTTGTCCGCGCCGTTGTCCTCCCGGACGAGGCGCAGGAGGTAGACGCCCGAGGGCCACGACGACGTCGTTGTAATCGTCGCTGAGGCCGTCCAGTTGGAGCAGTCGACGAGCCCGGAGACGTTGTTCTCGACGCAGCTCGGCTGCAGGACTCCGGGGATCCCGGAGATCGTCGAGAAGAGTCGAGCGCCGTCGCCGCCGTAGTAGCCGCTCCGGTAGATCTCGACGCGGAAGGTCGAACCGGTCTGGACGTTGACCTTGAGGTCGACGGGCTCACCCTTGTCGATGCTCGTCGCGGTGGCGAATCCTTCGATGCCGCCGCCTGCGACGCTGCCGGCGTTGACGACCCTCCAGTTCGGCGAGCCCGGGAAGCAGTTCTCGAGCACGACAGGGTTGCCCGTCGAACAGGCCCGGCCGGCGGGAGTCGCCTGCACGGGGCCCGAGCTGGAGGACTCAGCCCCGCCTTCGACGGCGCGGACGGCGTAGTAGTAGCTCGTTCCGTTGACGGCGGACGTGTCTGCGTAGCTCGTCCCGGGGATCCCCTGGGCGGCCGTGAGGCGGGTGTTGATCGCGTTCGGGCTCGTTCCCCGATAGACCGTGTAGCCGGTTGCCCCCGAAACCGGCTGCCAGGCGAGCTCGACTCGCCCGTCGAGAGCGATTCCCGTGACCCCGGCCGGCGGCCCGCTCGGGGCGGCCGAGGCGGTCACCGCGATCGGCATGATCACTGCGGCGATCACCAGGAAGCGCACGGCAAACCTCACGCCGCAGCCCTCGCGTCGTCCGAGATTCGGGCCGGAACGCGGATGCCGCTCCGAAGGCGTCCTCTTTCCGAAGTGACGCCCCCGGAGCGGCTGGAGACGCCGAGCAACGGCACAGGGACCAGCTCGACGGAGATGAGCGATCTGACGGTCACGTCCTCCTCGCCCAGACGTCCAGCGTTCGAGCCTCTCCGTCGCCGAACGTGGCAACGTGCCGGAAATGGCCTTCGATCCACTCGGCGAGGACCTGGTCGAACGAGCCGCCGAAGAAGGTGTGGCCGTACTCGGGAAACGGACGCCGGTCGATGACAGCGAGCTGCGCCTTCGCTTCTTCGAGGCGTGCGATCGCGGCTCGCTGGTCCGCGTCCGTGGGCAGCGCGCCGGGGAGGAGATCGATGTTGGGAAGAGCGCTCTCCCGGTCGGTGAGCGTGTACAGAGACGTCATCTGGGGGGCGAGGAGGATTGCGTCTCCCGGCTCGGTCGCCCGCAGGATCCAGGAGAT
>JBOHEE010000254.1:0-20787 GCA_050700895.1 Nitriliruptorales bacterium
CCTCTACGAGTACGGCAACGCCGCTCGTCGGCTCGCGGTGCGCGTCAACTTCTCCAACCTGCTCCACGAGTCCGGCGCCATCGTGAAGGGCACCACCGAGGGCCTCCCGCAGACGGTGGCGGTCGCCCTGCGTGACCTTGAGCGCTTCACCGACGAGTCGGTGCGCGCTTGGCAGCGGACTCTCGGGGGGCAGGCGCGGCGTGCGGTCGCCACGCGGGACGACGCTGAGGGCGGACTCGTCCGGGCGGTGGACCGTGTCCTCGAGGATCTCCCCGACGCTGTCCGCCAGCAGGTGCGGCAGCGCCTGTCGGCCGCCGCCCGCCGAGGGCAGATCGAGATCCCCTCCGGCCAGGAGCGGATCAAGCGCGTGCTGGCCGAAGCCGACTGGCAGCAGGTGGGCCGCCGGGAGGACGGCACGACCGTCTGGCGGCCGAGCGCTGCCGCCGCCCTCGCCGCAGTTGACGCCACCGCACCCCTCCGTGACGCGGCCGAGTCCATCCTCGAGGACCGTGACCGGCTGTCACGCGCCATCGCAGACCTCATGGACGCCCCGCGCGCGAAGCAACTGAAGAACGTGGAAGGCGTCGTGGAGGGCTTCCTGGACCTCCACGCGCGTGCCGTGGCGGGCCTCGGAGAGGAGGCCGCACGGCGCGGCGGCGACGAGGCCGTGGAGACGCTGGAGGAGGCCCGTAAGGCGTTCGTGAAGGCGCAGCGTGCCGCCGGGGAGACCGTTGAGTCCCGGTCCGTCCTCACCCCGGAGGCCGCCTTCCTCGAGGAGGCGGGCCTCACTCAGGTCGGCACCCGCAAGACGGGTCAGGCGGTCACCGAAGGGGCGGTGTTGCCCCCGGAGCTGAACGTGTCGTTCGCCCCGGAGATCCTGCGCACCACCGTCGAGAAGTTCTACCGCGCCTCGCGGCCCGAGTCGAAGGAGTTGGCCGCGTTCATCGACGGCGTGTACGCCCCCTACATCCGCATGTTCAAGACGACGGCCACCATTGGGCGCGGCTACGGCTACGACGCCCGTAACGTAGGGACCGGCCTGTGGAACAACTACCTCATCGACGCTGGCCGACAGGAGCACGCCCTCGCCGCGAAGCGCGTCCGCATCATCCGCCGCCTGCGCAAGGAGGTCGCAAGGGAGGAGGCCGCGAAGGCGGCCCGCCGGCTGGGCATCACCGACAAGGAGGCGCTCGACCGGCTCGACCAGGGCTACCTGGACCGCATCCTTGACCAGCGCCTCCAGCGCGAGATGGACGACATCGAGGTTGCCCCGGGCGTATCCATGTACGACGCGCACATCGCCTACGAGAACCAGCAGGTCGGCTTCGGCGCCTCCTACCTTCAAGAGGGTCTGGGTGAGGCCGTCGAGTCTGGCGACATCGCCCGCTTCACGCAGGGGCGCGGAGGGATCAACCTGTTCCCCGGGCGCACCCCCGACGATCTCAACCGCGGCCAGCGCGGCTTCAACCGCATCGTGGACAACCCTTGGGTGCGCCACAAGGCCCGCGTCGCAGAGATGAGCGAAGAGTTCATCCGCTTCGCCGCGTTCGCGAAGGGCGTGCGCAACTACGGGTTGGACGACGGCGGCCGGTCTGCTGGCCTCGTCGCGAAGGCGCTCCACTTCGACTACGACGACCTGACGGACTTCGAGAAGACGTGGATGCGCGGGTTCGCCATCCCGTTCTACACGTACACGCGCAAGGCGGTCCCCCTCCAGTTCCGTGCGCTCATCCGCGAGCCGGGGAGGGTCCAGCGCATCCTCCACGCCAACGATGCGCTGCGGGACGTGTTCGGCGCCGACGACGAGGCCGACGTGGTGCCCGAGTGGATGGCGGAGAAGCTCGGCTGGGTGTCGCGCTTCAAGGTCGGTGACGACCCGATCGTGGTCGGCCTCGAGTCTCCGCTCGTAGACCTCAACCGCTTCATCCGCACCGGCCGCCCCGGCGAGTCCGGCCGTGCCGTCACCCGCGAGGTGCTGAACATGCTGACGCCGCCCGCGAAGGGCGTGGTGGAGGCGGCGACACAGACCAACCTGTTCACGGGCGCCCCGTTCAACCCGGAGGGGGTGCCTGCCCCGGCGTGGGCGCAGGCGTTGCGTCCGTTGGGCCTGACCCGCACCGACGACCAGGGGCGGGCGCGCGCCCCCGAGTCGGTCGTCCAGGGGGTCCAGAACCTGCTGCCGTTCCTAGGGCAGGCGGAGCGGCTGTCTGGCGCGGCCCCGCAGTACCGCGAGCGGCTGCTCACCACATGGCTGTCGCAGATGGCCGCAGCGCCGGTCTCCACGCTGTCGGAACGTCAGCAGGCGGGCGAACTGCGGTCCCGGCTCGCGCGCCTGGAGCGCCGCATCGACTGGTCGAAGGTGGATCCGGAGCGTCGCGAGTTCGTGAAGTGGCTGCTGGACCAGGACGTTCCGCCGGAGGTCGTGGCCTCTATCGCCGCCGACTAGCCCATCGCGAGCCGATGGTCGCCACGCCTGCCGCGAGGTTGGCCTTCGATAGAGGGGTCGTTGGGAAAGGTAACGACTGTCATGGGGGACAAGGTGGAAGATCGCATCCTCGCGGAGGTTCTGAGCCTCCGCGGTGAGGTCGGCGAGTTCATCGGCCGCTGGGATGCGACGATCCCGCCGCTGGTTGACCGGCAGGAATCCCACGACGAGCAGATCAACACGTTGCGCCGCCGGCAGGCCGCATGGCCCGCATCCATCATCGTCTCCCTGGGCACGCTAGCCGCCGTGCTCGCCCAGGTCGTCTAGTGCGGCGCGTCTCCCGCGCGGAGTGGGGTGCGAAGCCGCCCCGCCACGTCACGCGGCTGCGGCGCTCGCGCTCGCTGACGGTCCACTACTTCGGGCCTCATCTCCACATCCCGTCTCATTCGCACTGTGCGAACGTCGTGTGGGGCATCCAGGACTTCCACATGCGCCCCCCCCCGGAGGGTGGGCGTGGCTGGGCCGACATCGCCTATTCGTTCTTGGCCTGCCCGCACGGGTACATCTTCGAGGGCCGCGGCTGGGGGCGGCGCACGGCCGCGAACGGCACGAACGAGGGCAACTCGGACGGCCATGCGGTCATGGCGATGATCGGGGAGGGGCAGGAGCCGCCCCCGGAGATGTGGGCGGCCATCCGCAACCTGTACGCCGAGTCCGGCGCCGAGGTGATGCTGCCGCATTCGCACTGGAAGCCCACCGACTGTCCCGGCGACCCGCTGCGCCAGTTGATCGCGGATGCCGCGAGGTCGGCCTCCGATAGGGGGCCTGACGGTTCGGAGGACGCGATGACGCCGGAGCAGGAAGCGAAGCTGGACGAGCTTCTGACGGTCGCCCGTCACAACAAGGCGAAGATCGACCACTTCGAGTTGGAGCTCGACATGCTGCGCCGCGGCGTCCGCGGACTCGTCGAGGACGAGGCGGCCCCGGTGGTTGACGGGCCGTGAACTGGCAGGCGTGGGATCTCGACCTGGTCACGTGGCTGTGGCTGGCGTGGATTGCCGCGTTCGTCGCCCTCGAGGCGTACGGGGTGGCCCGCGCCGAGGCGCTCACCGACCACATCCGCCCGCTGGTCCGGTCGGGGAGCCTGCCGTGGTTCCTCACGTCGGGGTTCATCGCGTGGCTGGGTTATCACTTCCTCATAGAAGCATAGAGACAGGCTGAGACATGGCACGCAGGATCAAGCACGAGACGCTGGTCGCCTCCACGGTGACGACCGTGACCCTGACCGGGTCCGACTACCCGCGCGTGCAGGTGACGAACGTGTCTGGCGCGGCGGCCATCTACTTCTGCGTGAACGGCCTGGGCGGGCCGTCTGCCGACGGGGTGCCGACGGTGGCGGGCGACGACTGCTTCGTGGCCGCAGGCGCGGCAGGGGCCGAGGTGACGGTGTCGTCGGGCAAGGTGGACTCGGATGACGCCGACACGGTGGTCAAGCTGATCTCTTCGGGGACGCCCACCGTGGCCGTCGAAGGCGTCTCGTAGCAACTGGTAGCACGCTTCGCTCAGGAGGGCTTGGACGTGCCGACGTATGTCTTCGTATGCCGGGACTGCTCGGAAGAGCAGGAGCAGGCCTCTCGTGAAGCCGGGGAGTGCCTCTCGTGCGGTGGCCCTACGCGCAGGCGCTACACGCCGATCCCGCACCGCTGGGATGAGACCAGCGCCGTCTACTAGCGCTCAACTGGGCGCTGCGGCGCTCACCAGCTCGCAGGCGACAGCGCACTCGCGGCATATCTCGGGACGACCGACCGGCCCAACACCGAACGAAGCCTTGCGCTCACCACAGAGGTCGCACAGGTCGTCTTCCCGATAGGTCCCCACTAGGACGGCCCTCCCGGGTCCTCCCAGCTCGTGAAGTCGGGGCTGCGCGTGTGGTACTGCCCGTCGCCTGCGCGCGAGCGCCAGTCCCCGTACATCCACCGCTGGGAGACGCGGTAGATGGCGTAGATGAGCGTGAAGCCGCCGAGAGGGATCATCCACCACTCCATGTGGCCACGATACCCAGGCACGGTTAGAACCGCAAGCCCATCGAGCGTGGCAACGGCCCCTACGCCCCCGGCCCACTTGCGCTGACGGCGGGTCACGCCCTCGCCGTCAGGCGTGTTCCAATAGGCGTACCCGTCGCTCACAGCTCCGGCCTCTCCGACCGCTCCGACGCCCTGCGTGCCCGCTCCGCAGCGTTCGCCCGCGGCGACACGTACGCCGCGTAGGTGAACGCGGGCGAGTAGTGGCCGGCGAACAGGCTCACGTCCGCCACCTCCAGCCCGAGTCCTTCCGGCTGCGTCGCCAGCGCCCACGTACAGAACACGTGCCGCAGCGAATGCCAGTTCCAGCACCAGTCGAAGGCGTGGCGCCCGTGATGTCGGCACGAGTCCTTCGGCCAGCCGGCCTCCTCGCAGGCGGGCCGGAAGCGCTTGCCCATCCAGTTCGAGGCGTTCTCGTGTCCGCCCTGCTCGGCCGGGAACATGAGCCCGCCCGGGTCTCCTACGGTCTCCATCCGCCGCGTCACGTCGGTTGCCAGCCACGTCGGGAAGACGGTGATGCGGGTCTTCTCGCTCTTCGGGAGCTTCTCCAGCTTCCTTCCCGCCACGCTCGTCACCTGTCGGCGCACCTGGATCACGCAGCCGTCCACGTCAATGTCGTTGGGAGTCAGCCCGAACATCTCCCCCTGTCGCAGCCCGGAGAAGGCGCTGAGGCGCACCCGCAGCCCGTAGGACGTGTCGAACAGGCGGTCCATCGCGTCGGCCAGCCGTTCCACCGCCCCCAGGTCGGGGATCCGTTCCGGCGGCACGTACAGGGCCGACTGGCCCGCGACGCTCGAGCGGCGCGAGTAGCGCACGCCTGCCATCGGGTCGTAGTCCTGCGGCAGGAACCCGCCCACGTGGGCGGCGGTCACCATCCCCCGCATCGTCACCCCGACGCCGCGGACCGTCTCCGGTGACAGATGGCGACCACGGACCCGCGCGAGGATCTGCTTCGAGTCCTCCACCGTCCAGTCGCACGCCTTGCCCCCGATGTGGGGGGCGATGTGGACGCGGCAGACCGACTCCTGCTTGACCGCGTACGACTCGGACCACGGACGCTCGTGGTTGCCCTCGTCCAGGTAGTAGGCGACGAGCTCGGAGACGGGCAGGCTCGAGCGGGGCGCCGGGTTGCCGTCGCGGCCGTTGCCACGCTTGCCGAGCTGTGCGGCCACGCCGTACGCTGCTGCCTGCGCCTCCTCCTTGTCTACCCTGCGGGCGGAGCGTCGCCTGCCGGTGGCAGGGTCGGTCCATACGACCCGCCAGGAGCCGCGTGTGGGCGTCTCGTCGTACATCTTGACGCCGTTGGGGAAGGTGACGGGTGCTGCCTTCTTGGTCATCGGCGGAACCTCCTCGCGCGGACCTCGTCCGTCTCGATTCCGGGGAGAGCGCGCGCATCGGTGAGGCTGATCCTGTCATCCAGCCTGTCTTCCAGGGCCTCGATCTGGCGTTCCAGTATCGCACGTACCTTCTACTTTCTTGAAGGATTCTGCGCCGCATGGCGTCGCCGTCGATCACGTACCAGCCCCCCCCGTGTCGGCCTGAGGTGCTCGTTCACCGCTCGCCTCCCGCGATATGCCAGTGGTACGCCAGCCATGCCGAGAACAGCGCCCAGCAGGCCAGCCGCCCCAGCCGCGGCAGCGGCTGGACGTAGCGGGTCACCGGGGGGACGACGTGGGCGTTGAGCGCCAGCGCCTCCCACGTGGCAATCAGTCGGAACGTCTCGCCCTCCAGGCGGGCCAGGGCCTCCGCGTGCGTCACAGGTACCCCCACGGCCACTCGGGGTCCTTCGCCCACGACCAGTCGCCGCCGCGCCGGAGCCGCTCCCCCTGCCCGCGGGTGAACAGCAGGACCCGCAGCTTGTGGAGTGGCTTGCGCCGCCACGGCAGCTCGTACCGCCAGTCCGACAGGCGGGACGGAGCGCGGGTCACGTCTCCGAGGGTGTACCTCATCGCAACGCCTGCCCTACGAGCAGGGCGGTCAGGATGGCGACGCCCCACACGTAGACGAGAAGGACCGTCATCCAGAACGCCCCGCAGCGCTCGCGCCTCACGGCCGCCACCGCCAGCCGGACACGGTCCACCAGCCTGAGCACCCATGCGTCCAGCGGCTTCACGGGGTCACCTCGAGCACGGCGGCCAATCCGCTGATCTCCATGTGGTCAAGCAGCGCCGACAAGGCGAGGCTCACCTGTGCGTGGGCGGTCGCCACGTTCGGCTGCGACTGGTTGGCTATGTCGGAGGCGAACAGCGCATGATGCTTCGCCCTGCGCAGCGCCTCGTCGTAGGTGAGCTCGTCGCCCGTCATCGCGGCACCTCCTGCCCGAAGACGAGGGACTCGATGCTGGAGACGAGCTCCTCGTCCTCGACGTAGAAGGGGTCGTGGTCGCGGCTCACCTCGTAAGCGGCGTTCGCGACGAGCTGGCCGAGGCGGAGACGCAACGGCTGGATGTGATCGACAGGCACCAGCCTGACTTCGTTGATCGGGACGTTCATGCCCGCACCTCCGGGATGCGGACGGCACGGGCCTCGTCCGCGTGCGACACGCGGCCTGAAATCCATGCCTCCAGGTCGTCGGGGCGCCAGCGGGGCGTGCGGGTGGAGAGCATGGCCGGCGGCGGGAAGCTCGGGTCCGTGTCGCGGAGGCGCTTCACGGTCCACCGCGTCACGCCCAAGAGCTCGGCCACCTCCTCAAGCGTGAGCAGGGGGCGGGTACTGGTCGTCACCGTCGTCACCTCTGTGTCGTGGGGGGGGTGGGGCTGACGGTGAGCAATGGTGGGCGCCGTAGGGGGGCGGGGCAGAGGGGTGTGGCTCGGAGCAGCCGAATCTGTGTCACTGGTTGTGTCACCCGCGACCAACTCCGCAATATTCGGCTCCGTAGAGGCGACTAGCGGAAGTGTGGCATGGGATTATGAGAAAGTCAAGGGCCGTCTACGCGGGTGCGGTGTAGCACGTAGCACCACGGAGCGAATGTCCAGGATTACGTGACATTCGGTGCGGTTTGCTCGTGAACGGACATCTGGTTTCGGGGCGGCTCGTGGTGATCCGTAGGGTTGCGGAGACCCCGCTGTGTCACTTCTGTGTCACTAGACGGGAGCGCTGCTCCCGTCGGCACAGGACATCGCGCTGGATGTCCGCACCCCCGGTGGGCCTGCCGAGGCTCGAACTCGGAACCGTTCCGTTATGAGCGGAGTGCTCTAACCGTTGAGCTACAGGCCCGCAGGTCGGCAGGTTACATCCAGGATCGGGACGCCGCGCTCCCACGCCACGGTGCGCATGTCGGCCGTACCCCTGCCGCCGGGGAAGGCGACGAGCAGGCTCGCCCCGGCGTCCCCCATCTCCCGGTTGCGCCGAGGACCGGCCGCGGGGCAGCGGCCGTCGGGGCGCGGTGCGTGGTAGCACCGTTCGTCGTGGCGGTACCAGTCGGCGGGGTGGCGCTCGCAGGGTCGGCCGGTGAGATGGCGCCAGAGGGAGTCCGCCAGCCGATCGAGCCCGGTCTTACAGTCGCCGTGGACGAGCGTCGTTTCGGGGTGGAGAGCGCCCAGCACCGTCTCAACCGCCTTGTGGTCACCGTAGTCACGACCACCGCAGACGATGACCCTCAACGGGTGACCTCGCGGGCCGGAAGCGGTACGGGCGGGCGGGGCGGAAGAGGGCCGTGATGCCGTCGCCAACGACCCCTGACCGTTCGATGTGCTCTCAACGTCGGCCGTATCCTCGGTGCTGTTTGCCTCGCGGGACAACGTCCTCATCCGCCTCCAGACCCCACGATGTCCAGCCTGGCTTCGCGTACCGTGCGAACATCTCACGCCTCCAGGACACGCAGGCCATCAGCGATCAAAGCGTTGGGCACCCACAGGTAGAGGTGGGCGTTGTCGGTAGTCACGTCACGAACCGGAAGCGCGCACACCTCCGCTGTAGTCATGGTGTCGTAGCGAGCCAGCCGTCGATGCTCGGGCACCCACTTTCCCCGTCCGGTTCTGGAATCGCCATGGAGGATCGGCAAGCACTGTGGAGAATGGCCCGCCGTCGAGACGACGGAGGTCCTCAGCCGCCATAGTCGCTTCCGGCCGGTGGATTGAAGCTTCTAGGGCCACGCCTTCGCGCTCCTCGCGGGTCCACGGAGGCCGTGTGTCCCTCGCGAAGCGGTAGGCGAGGCCGATGTTGACGAGGGCGAGCTTGCTCCGTTTCCGTCACGATGCCTCCTGAGATGGGTGGCCCCCCGACCGGAGCCGGGGGGCCGGGAGGGGGATCTTGCCGCCCGCCCGCGCGAGTCGGCGGGCCGTCCCCTCCTCGCTTACAGGCGTTCTACGGTGATCCGAAACAGCCCGGTCGCCCCGTACTGCGCGATCACCGTGTCGCCTTCGGCCTTCACGCGGGTGGCGCCGTTGAGTTCGAGCGTCTCCGCGATGAGGTCGGGCAGGTAGTCGTCCATGCTCAGGTCCTCCGTCGTGGGCGGGTGGTGGGTGAAGCGGGCGGCGAGGTCGCTCACGCTTCCCTCCACGTCCCCGGCCGCACCTGCGGCCCCGAGTAGTAGGCCAGCCCCTCGCGCGGGCCGGCGTCGATCGTGCCGTCGTCGTTGATCGCGGTGACGGGGAACTCGCGGATCGCGTTGTCGTCGGTTACGACGGCCACCGTGTCTCCGACGGCAACGCCAAAGTCCGGCTCCGGCACGTCAAAGATGCGGTCGTCGTCGTCTGCGAACTCACCGAGCTGGGCCAGATCCTCGGGGGTCGGGCCGGCGTCGTCGCTCGCGTCGGTGGGGCCGTCCGGCACGTCGGGGTCCTTGTCGCCGGACCCGTAGGCGCCGGGCACGCCCTCAAGCGCCGCGAGGTCGCGACTGACGGCCTCGGGGTCGGGGAGCTCGGTCTCCGCCTCCTCAAGGGGGGGCAGGTCCTTCGGGTCGGAGAGGGGGAGCTCGGTCTCCGCCTCAGCGGACACGTCGGCCTCCCCGTCCTGCGGGATGTCCGTCGGCCCGCCGACGATCTTGCCCAGGTTGTCCTTCTTGCCCATGCGGTCCCTCCTTCGGGATGTCGGGGCACCTCTCCGTGAGGTGCCGCTGAACCTTGCTGTGAAGCTCCAACTGCTGACCGGAGGTCAGGTTGCCTGTGACCTCGAACAGTCGGTGGCCGCAGATGCCGTCGATGCGGCAGGTGTGCCGACGGGGACTCGGGTGGATCACGGGATCGGCACCGTCGCCATCTTGCGGTCCTTCTCCGCCGTCCGGCCTCGCGACCAGCGCCCGCAGTCGGAGTTCTGGCAGTGGAACTTGCGGAACGTGGAGGCGTTCGTGCGATAGAAGCCGCGCCGTTGGAGGCTGTCCTGGCCGCAGAACGGGCAGCGCGGGTCGTCCACGCTGACCCCGTCCACGAGGCGCGGCAACTGTGAGACGTACGGCTTCATCGCCTTGTAGACGCGCTCCAAGATGCGCACGTCGCCACGGCAGTAGCGGTCCAGCTTCCGCAGCGCCTTCTCGCCGCCGCGGTAGGCCGCCTCCCAATCGTCGAAGGAGGTGTCGATCTTGCGGCCCACCCCGAGCATCCGCGCCACGTAGTCGAGGCGGTTGCTCGCCAGCCGGAAGTTGCGCTTGGCGAGCTTCAACGTGTCGATCTTGCGGACCGACCCGAGCGGTTCGGCGCCGGCGAGCAGCAGGCGTGAGTTCAGCTTCGGCACGTCGAAACGGTCGCCATTGTGGGCCACCACCGCGTCCGCCTCGCGGACCAGCTCCGCCAGGCTTGCCACGATGCGCCCGTCCTCGCGGGCGACCGCCTCGGAGGGGGTGAGAACGTCGGAGTGGATGATCTTGCGTTCCCCCTCCCACTTCGCCGCCCAGCAGATGTGGTACGACTCGTGGATGATCCGTTCCGGGTTGACGTAGCCTTCGGCGGGATGCCAGATGTAGGCCAGGATGGGGGAGGTCTCGATGTCGAGAAGCAGCACGCGGTGGAGGCTCAGAGAATCCCCTATGGTCGCCCTATCGGAGGCGGACCTCGCGGCGTCAGACACCGGCCAGCGCCTGCTCGTACCAGTTCTCCCCGGGCACCCGGGGGTAGAGCCGTAGCCGCTCCCCGGGGGTTAGACCGCCCCAGATGCCGTACTCCTCCCGGTTGACGAGTGCCTCCTCGAGGCATTCGTCACGCACGACGCAGGAGGCGCAGGTGGCCTTGGCTTCGGCCTCCATCTCGCAGCGTTCTTCATCGTCTACGGCCTCGTCCGGCTGCCACAGGCGCGGGTGGTGGCCGGCACAGGCGGCGTTGAGCCGCACGTGGAGGTCCAGGGCGCTCATTCCGGCGACCGAAGGGACGCCTCGGAAAGGAGGTTGTTGACCCAGATGCGGAGGCAGCGTGCGGAGCAGAACGCCAGCGACGCGACGGCCTGCTCGGCGGTGCGCGCGAGAAACCACCCGCTAGGCACACGCGAGGTCTCAGCGTGGGAGCCCGTCCGCCAAGTCAGCGAATCGCACCCGTCGCACTCCCAGACCACAGCCGAACCGTGGACGCTCACCACAGTCCTCCCTTGCGGCGTGCCGCCGCCATAGCCTTCTGCTCCGCCTGCTGGTCACGGTGCCGCGCCTCCGACTTCTCGCGCTCCAGGCGCTCCTCGGAGGACGCGTCCACCCTGAGATGCGCGGCGACCTCCCGGTGGGTGCGGAACGGGCCGCCGACGACCGTCCATGGCGTGCCGAACTCGCCCTTCTGCTTCATCCGCTTCTCCAGGTAGAGCGCCCCGTCTGACTGCGAGTGGCGGAGGCGGAACCCCTCGTCCTTGATCGCAGCCTCGAGGCGCGCGAGGAGGGCGTGGTAGTGGTCGCCGGGGTCGTAGCGCCTCACGAGTCCGGCCCCTTCAGTTTGAAGCCGAGGCGCACGTGCTTGCGCACGAGGCGTTCATGGCGCCGCGCCTGTCCGATCGCTCGACGTGAGCCACCAGCCTGACCGGACCCGACAAGAACCAAGCGCGGCGAGCTGCTATGCGGTGAGACCTGACGCTCGAGTCGCCATGACCAGTACGACCCCTCGAAGGAGCCGGGGTGCTCACTCAAGATGATGCGCGTCTTCACTGGCGCACCTCTTTCGCCGTGACAAAAGCGTCCTCGGGGAGCGGCTCCCCCCAGAGCTCCAGCGCCCCGCTCTTGCGGACCTCGGCGGAGCGGGCCTCCCGCTCCGCCTCCTCACGCACCAGATATTCGCGTTCTCGCTGCCGCAGATGCGACAAAAACTCGGTGTGGCCCAGGGCGTCCAAGAACTTGCGGGAAGCACGCCTCACGTCACGAGTCGGACCACCGGCCAGCGCCTCCGCCAGGAGCTCTTTGAGGGTGTGGTAGCCCTGCGGCGTCATCGCGACGGTGCCGTCACGGACGGTGAGCAGTCCGAGCTCGAAGACCGACAGCAGCCGATCACGGTCACGCTTCGGGGACTCCGGCGGGTCGGTGGTCGGGTCCACGTTCATTCGGCTTTGCCTTCCCGCTCCACGTAGCCGTTGCGGACGACCAGCCCGGACGGGAGCAGGGTCCACCGCCCGCCGCGCGCCCCGCGGAGGTTCGCCTCGCGGAGGTTCGCCCCGCGGAGGTTCGCCCCGTCGAGGTTCGCCCCGCGGAGGTTCGCCCCGTAGAGGTTCGCCCCGTCGAGGTTCGCCACGTCGAGGTTCGCCCCGCGGAGGTTCGCCCCGTCGAGGTTCGCCCCGCGGAGGTTCGCCCCGCAGAGGTTCGCCCCGCGGAGGTTCGCCCCGGCCCCATGGTTGGCGAGTGCCGCCCACCAGTCGATCAGCGCCTCCACGCGGGCAGCGCGGACACGCCACTTGTCGCCGTCCTCGGCCAGCACGTCGGCGGCGTCGAAACTCACGACCAGCAGGGTTGGGGACGAGAACCCGGCCAGCGCGATGCCAGCAGGACTCTTTCCTACGGTCAGCCCGTCGCCCCTATGGCGCGGACAGGCCGACATGTTCCCCCGGTCAAGGGCATCGTCGGACCGTGCGGTCCGCTCGTCTTCCGTGCCCGTCGGGAACGGCCAGCGGAACTCGCCTAGTGTGGTGAAGTCGGGCCGGACCAACTTCCAGCCCCACAGCCGTTCGCTCACGCTGCCCTCCCGGTAAGTCGCTTCAAGTCGCGGGCGCAGAACCCACGGTCGTAGACGGGGCGGACGCAGCCGTCCCGCTGACACTGGTTGTTGAGCGCATGGCTCAGCACCGACAGGACGAGCTGACCGACACCCATGCCGTTGCGCTTCGCCTCCCGCCGCAGGCGGCGGTGAAGTTCAACGGGAACCCGGATGGTCCGCAAGGTCGCGGCGTACGTGTCGCGGTCGTAGGCGCCCTTACAGTCGGCGCACCAGGACTGGTGGCCGCTGCGCTTGCCGCTGTCCCGCCGGAACTCGGAGAGCGGCTTGGTTTCTTCGCATTGTGGGCAGCGCTTCAAGTTGAGCGTGCCCGTCAGGTCGGTGGCGGTCATGCTGCGGCCGTTCGCAGGTCGGCCACCCGCCCCATGACGGCGGTCCCCGGGAACACGTCGTCCACCGCGTCGTTGGGGAGCGCGTTCAGCAGGTCCAGCACCCACTCACAGAACGCCTCCGGCTTCGCGCCGGTCAGGCCCTTCTTGAGGGTGATGGGCGCGAGGACGCCCTCGGCGACCGTGTGCGTCTCGTGGAAGTCCTTGGGGGTGTTCTGCTTGCCACCCTTCTCGGGTGGGGCGTGAGGGTGGCCGAACGCTGGGTTGCGACCACCACGCCAGATGACGGGCTCCCACGCGTAGGCGGGACGGACACCCTTCTTGAAGGCGGAGAACGTCTTGGCCCAAACGCCCACCCGCACGTCCGGTGGGCACAGCGGGAGCAGCGTGCGCAGCGACGGGGCCGACGCGGACAGCGCCCAGCCTTCCGGGTAGTTGATACTCAGCCACCCGAGAAGCGCGGCGTGCGTGGACGTGTAGTCCCAGCAGAGGCCGTCAAACGGCCGGTCGCCTTGCGGGTGGTCGTGGTCGTAGAGGCGGCAGCACCCGAGGTATGGGGGGTCGGCGTAGGCGTACCTCATGGCAGCGCCTCGGTGGCCTCGAGCAGCCGCGGCAGGTCCGACAGGCGCATCACCAGATAGGCGTCTCCGACCGACTGCCTCCGCGCCTTCACGACGGCCGCACCGAACGGGATGCCAGCGTTGACCTGCTGCGTCGCCACCTCCCGCAGGTATCCGGGCAGGTCGATGGCCTGCTCGTCCTTCATCTCCAGCATCCACGGATGCTTGCCGACGACGATCGCGTCCCCTAGATCGGCCGCCGCACCCTCCTGCGGCTTGACGACGACGAGGCCGTGGCGTTTCAGGTAGTCGCGGACGGACCGCTCCCACCTCTTGCCGCGCTGACGGTTGCGGGAAGTCATGCGGTCCAGTCCACTTCTACCCACGCTTTGCGCTCGCGCTTCGCCAGCACGCCCTCGCCGTCGTCGTCCAGCCCCCAGACTTGGGTGACGCCTTCCGTCACGCTTGCCCGCGCCCCGCCGGAGTCGGTGCCTCTGACAGATTGGACGGTGATCTTCCTGCCGCTCTGGAGCGTGATGACATCTCCGATCTGGACGTACTTCTTGTCGATGGAGAGTTGCCCCACGCTCCGGCTCTTTCGCGTCGCTTCTGACGGTGGACATGATGTGTCCCGTGAGGGGGTGGAGCGGAGGGTCAGAGTCCTACGAGGGAGGCCAGCGCCCGCTCTGCCTGCGCCACCCGCCCTGCGGCCGTGGACGCGTACCCCTCGTCCAGCTCCACGAGGTAGACCCGCCGGCCCTCCAGCAGGGCGGCCACGCCCGTGCTGCCTGCGCCTGCGAACGGGTCGAGTGCGTCACCGTGGACGGCAGTGGCGAGATCGGACCGGTAGAGGACGTTCACTCATCGCCCAGGTCTGTGATGCGGCCTTCGAGGAGCGCCTCCACCCAGCTCGCGCCCGTCAGCCACTTCCTGAGCTGCGCCGTGGCCCGTTCGATCGCCCGCGCGACCTTCTTGCCGTCCGGGTGGCCAGAAGGCAATATCCACCCGAGGAGCTCCGCCGCCCGACGCTGCGACATGCCGGACACGACGACCAGGTGGAGGCAGTCGCGTTCGTCCTGCGGCAGTCGTTCCAGCATCCGGTCGAGCACGAGGCCGAGGGCGGACGTGTTAGGGATGTCGCCAGCGAAGTAGCGGTCCGGCGCCGAGGTGGCCGACGCGAAGTCGGACTCCTCGTCGCCCTCGGAGAAGGCGGTGGGGATCGCGTCCACGCTGACCCGCCGCCCGCCCCGCTTGATTCCGCGGGTTCTGATCCGGCGGCTCACCGTGGCACCCTGCGTGCGAACTCTCCTGCGGCCGACGGGGCGACGACAGCGGACGGCCCCCACGGCGTCAGGCTGTACTTGCGAGGCTGCTTGGGCCGCTCGAAGTTGCGCGCCTTGTCACACCACATGAGAAGGTCCACCCCCAACTCGTCGCCGTCCGCCTCTTTCAAGTGCCACATGGCATCCGCGGCGTTCGGCAGGGCCGTGTTGCCCCGCGCACGGCCCTGGGCGGACTCGTGGTGGATGACGAGGATCGAGCAGCCGTGCTCGGCGCGCAGGCGGTCCAGCACAGCCACGGCGCGGGAGACGGAGGCAGTGTCGTTCTCGTCGCCGCCGAGGGCGCGCGCCCACGTATCGATGACGATGAGGTCCGGCCGGTGTGGAAGCGCCGCAAGGTCGCGGCGGAAGCGTTCCACCGAGTCGGCGTGAAGGAGCCCCGGGAAGGCCACGCCCTGTTCGGTGTCGGCGGCCAGCATGAACCGCAGGCCCGGGTCCGCGTGCGGGTGCGCGTCGCGCCATGCGCCCACGCGGGGCGGCAGGCCCGCCAGCCCCTCTCCGACCGCGTACAGCACCCAGCGGTCGTCGGCGGCCAGCGCCAAGGAGAGGTCCAGGGCGAGGAACGACTTGCCGACCCCGCCGCGGCCGTACAGGACGGTGATGCCTTCCGGCAGCACGTCGCGCACGAGCCACGACACCGGCTTCACGGCGGCGAGGTCGTCCAGCGTGAGGAACCCGCCCGAAGGCCGCGACGGCGTGACGGGAGACGCCTGGGAGGTGACGTTCGTGATAGGCGCGAGGAGGTCGCCCTGCGGGTGGCGGGCTTCCGCCCGGTCGAAGCCCTGCCGGATGGCGCGGGCGATCTCGTCGTCGGGCAGGGCCGTCATCCTGCCGGCGGCGGTCAGCGCCGCCTGGGCGACCGCCTCGTCCAGATGCCCGCCTTTGACGCCGCCCGCAACTTTGAAGGCGGCGTTGTAGAGGGTCTCGTTGCGGTTGTGGGAGGTCGGCGAGGTGGCGCGCACCTTCGCCACCTCGCCGTCGAGCACCTGACGGCCCCAGCGGTCGCCCACCCCCCAGCCGTCAGGTTCGGGAGTGGCTGTCGAAATCCTTTCCTCAGCGGAATGATTCTTTGGGGCTAGTGCGTCGGAGATCCACTGCGGCAGCGGGGCGGGGGCGACGTGGTTGGTCCACCCGTAGCGCACGCCGTTGACGACCGACCCGGGGGCGACCACATAGCCGCCGTCCCCGCGGGTGTCCACGCCGGGGGCGATTTTGCCCACCGAGTTCGGGGCCGCACCCGTGTAGTAGATGTGCTGGCCGCCGGGGCGGGACGTGGACGCGGTCAGCGTCGGCGGCAGCCCGTCCGCGATCTGCGCGAGGCCAGCCGGGTCGTCAACATCCACAACGGCGAGGCCGGACGGCCCGCACGAGATGCCGATGTTGGCTTCGGGACGCTCACGCCACCACTGGCGCACGTGCTCCACGTCGTCGGTGGCGTCGTGAAGGCCGCGTTTGGTCGCCGGGATCTTCCCTCCCGGCGTGAGCGGGAGGACGTGCCATCCGTGCGCGGCGTACGCCTCTGCTATCGCAGCGAGATCGCTCACGAGATGGACTCGACGAGTCCGTCCACCTTCCCGTCGAGGGCCTCCGGCCCCCCGTCGTTGTCGATGACGTGGTCTGCCAGCGTGCGGTCCGCCTCCAGTGAGGCGGCGAGCTGCTCGGACACGTGATCGTTGACGGCGGCGTGGCCGGGGCGGGTGACGAGCACGATGAGGCCGCCGCGGGAACGCACGGCCTCCACCTCGTTGTCGAAGCGCACGTCGGTGATGGCGACCGGGGCGTGACTGGCGTCCGCCTTTCGGAGCGCCGCGTCCACCCATGCCGACTCGGAGACGTGGTCGCGGACGGCCACGCCGAGGCGCTGGAGGTAGCCGCGAATCTCGTAAATCTCGCGCTTCGCCCGATCCCAGCCCCACTCGTCCACGTAGTAGCCGACGGGGTAGTCGCACACCCCCTCGGCTATCGGGTTCGTGTCGTAGAGCACGTCACGCAGAGCGTCCGCGAACGCCACCCGCACGTAGCCGTGGCGGGCCAGCGAACGGGCCGTAGCGTCCTTGCCGACCCCGGCGAAGCCGCACAGGCCGATCAGTGGCGGCTGCTCTCCGAGCGCCTGCGCGAGCGTGAAGACCGGCATCCCTAGCGCCCGTGCCACGTGGACCTCGAGCGTGGCGCCGCGGGAGGCGTGCCATCCGGGCAGCGTGACCATGCTGTCGCAGTCGCGGACGATGGCTCTGAGGTCGCGGCGGAGGTACTGCTCCCAGCCCCCCACCTCCGGGTCGTGGGTGTCCAGCTCGGCCGGGTTCACGACCTCCCAGCCCGCCTCGCGCAGCTTGGCGGCGGCGGCGTGGAAGACCGGCAGGTTGTTGTCCTCGTAGCCTGACATGGGGCCGCTCAGATAGGTGGTCACGCCGACACCTCGGCGACGCGGCGCATCACGAACGCTGCGCACGGCACAGCCACGGCGTTGCCAAGCGCGCGGTAGCGGGCCGAGTCGGACGCCCCGTCCACGTCCGTATGCCCGTCAGAGAAGCCTTGGAGGCGCTCACATTCTGTGGGTGTAAGTCGGCGTACCCGGTAGTACGGGGAGGGGAGGACTGCGATTTGCCCCACAGCGCCGAGGCGCATCACGGCGTCGTCCATCACGATCGGCGTCTGCGTGGCGTGAACCAAGTAGGTGGCCACGAGGGCGGCGGGGTAGCCCTGTCCCGGCTTCCCGCCCCCGCTCTCACGAGCGGGGGCTACCTCGGCGGCCCGCACCTCTCCACGCTGGTTCTGCGACAAGGCGACCGGGGCGAGGACGTACGGCTTGTCGCCCCCACCCTGTGTGGCGCGCAGGGCGTTCGACAGGTCCGGCTCACCCAGCTCCGCAGCCCCGCCGTTCTCACGCCCACGGAGGGCGACGGGCCAGGCCACCGGGACGAGGTGGCCGCCTGCGGCGTCCTCGGCCCCGATGCGGTAGCCCCGCTCCCCGCCCCCTTGAAGCGTGGAGGCAACCTCGACCTCCAGCCCGACCACGAAGTTCTCCGACTCCCCGTCGTAACGCTGCGCGTTCGCACCCGTCGCGAGACAGCGAGCAACGTCCCCGAACGCCGGAGGGGCGAACTCCTGCGGGAAGCCCGCCTGCTGCCACAGCGCGAAATGAAGCAGCCACGGCAGGTCACGCCCCCGGCCAGCCGCACGGCGCAGTATCCCGAGGCACGCCTTCTCGGATAGGTAGTAGCGCTCGTCCACGTCCGACTTGAGAATCTCGGCCAGCCGCACCTTCACCGGCTCCGGCGGGGCCATCCCCGTGTCAAACGGCGGGTCGTCGTCCAGCAGGACGTAGGAGTCCGCGCCCACCTGCCGCCATGCGTGTGCGTCGATCAGTTCGCCCGCGCCGTCGCCGAAGAGGGCGTCTATGGACAGGTCGCTGGCGGTGGACAGGGCGGCGAAGATGCGCTTCCGGCGCTGCGCAACGCCGAAGTGCTGCGCATCCAGCACCCGCCATGCGAGCGTCCCCCACGGGCCGGAGACCGCCCCGGCGTAGCGTGAACGGCGGCCCTTCGGGTGCTTCGGCAGGTGGATGGGGCGGTCGGAGCCGACCAGCGCAGCAATGACGCTGGCGAAGTCCTCGCCCCCGTTGGAGGTGAGGGCGCCGGGGACGTTCTCCCAGACGGCCCACTTCAACCCACGCGGGATCAGTTCGCCCACGATGCGGACGAACTGCGCGAACAGCCCGGAGCGCTCCCCGGCCAGCCCCCTGCGCATCCCGGCGATAGAGAAGTCCTGGCAGGGTGAGCCTGCCGTGACGACCTCTACGGCGGGGACGCGCTCGTCGGTGGCGTCGATACCGCGGATGTCGCCGTGGTGCTCCACCCAGCTCTGCGTGCGGGCGGCGAGCACCTTGCGGCAGAACGGGTCCACTTCGGAGGTCCATGCCGTGTGGATGCCTGCCGACGCCCCGGCTAGGCCGAACCCGTGGAGGCCGGCGAACAGTTCCGCTTGCCGCATCTAGCGTCCCCGTCTCGTGTAGAGGCAGCCGCGAGCACGGCCGGACAGGGTGCGGTGCGGGCGGCGCAGCCAGCCGTCACCGAGGCTGCGGGTGAGCTCGCAGTTGTGGTGCGGGCACTTGGGGCGGCGGCTCACGCGGGCCTCCGGTCGATCGCTTCCACCCACGCGTGGGCGACGGCCGCAACCTGGATGAGTTCCTCACGGAGGGCCTGCGGGTTGCCCTCGTCAAACGCTTCCGCCGCCTCCTCAAACAGGATGTGACGCCAAGTGAGATCGCCCCGAGCTGCGGCGCGGTCGGTCTCCTCGCGCGCCCATGTGGCGAGCGGCGTGCGGCCTGCTCGGACGCCCGTGCCGTCGGGGTGGTTCTGCTCGCCCCATAAGGCGTCCTGACGGCGGCGCTCGCGGATCACGTCCTTGGCGACCGTGAGGCGGCTGGCGACGGCACCGCTCACTTGGCGGTCAGCGCCTTGCGCGCTTCGCGCAGCACGGAGATGACCGACCGGCGGTTGCGAGCGAGGTCATCGTTGAAGACGGTCAGGCTTGCGCCGCACCGGCGGCCGGCGACCTGGTTGACGGCGTCGTATGCGTCGATGAAAGCGGCGTTGGGGGGTGAGCTCGCGTTGCCGTACAGTTCGTGGATGAGGAACAACTCGTCGCCGGACGCCAGACGCAGCGCCCCGCGGACGCAGACACGCAAGCTGCCGTCCTCGGCCTTCTCGATGTCGGAACCCCGGCACCACCCCTGCTCGATGAGCCGGATGGCGCGGTCGATGACGGTCGTCGTCCGCTTCGGCGGCTTGAACAGGCGCATGGTTCAGCCATCCTCTTCCCGCAGCGCGTAGGCGATCTCCACGAGCGTGCTGGCCGTCTCGTGGAAGCCGCCGAGGGCCTCCGTGCGCGCCTCCGCTAGGACACCTTGGAACGTGAGGCTCTCGTCCTCGGCCTCTTCCTCGGGGGCGGACGGGTGCTCCTCCGGGGTGGACGGGTTGGCGTGGAGGGCGATGCTGTCCCGCGGCCGGCCACCGACCGGCGGGGCCGCACAGGCGTCAGCGATGCGGGTGAGCGCTGTCGCGACCTTCCGTGCCTCATGGGGCGTGAGGGCTATGTAGCCACTTGGCTCGCCCCCGACGTGGATGACCGCCCTGGCGGAGAGCAGGTTGTGGCGGACGGTGACCTTCTTTCTTCCTTCGTGGCCCACGGGCTGGATCACCGTGGCATGACGAGCGCCAGCAGCGGCTGGCGCTTTGGCGAGCTCCACGTCGCGCGTGTGGACCCACTGACCGGGAACCTTCGGCCCGTCCGACTTGACGTCGATGGCCTCACCGAGGGGGGCGTTCCCGGTGGCGACCACGAGAGTGCCCGGCGGCAGGTAGTGGTGGGGGCTGCTGTTGCCGACGATGCGCAGAAGATCGCCGACGAGGAACCCGGATTCAGACATGGCTAGCGCACTCCTCGTATCGTCTCGGGCCTGACGGCGGGGGCAGGGCTCCCCCTTCCCCACCCCCGCAAGCAGCGGTCTAGAAGACGGGCGGCTGTTGCTGGGCGGCGGGCGCCGACGGCGTCTGGCGGTACTCCTCCAGCTTCTTCGACGCCTTCACCGTCAACGTCCCGTCCTGCTGGAAGTCCACGTAGAAGGCGCTGGTCTTCTCGCCGATCGTGGCCGCCACGTGCGTTTCGCGACGCGGCTTCACGGTCGCCGCCGAGTACGCCTGCTTGCCGTCCTCGAGGCCGTAGTTCCCGGTGCGGTTGTCGAAGACGACGAAGTCGGCCTCGGCGAACCCGAGAGACGTGATGTGGTTGCGGATGGCCTGCTCGAACGCCTGCTGCGGCAGCACCGACGTGGGCACGTAGCGGACCTGCCCACCCTTCGGGCTCGACCCGACCTGGAGGTGGGCGGCGAAGTTCTGCTGCCCCTGCTGCGGGTCGGGTGGCGGGGCGGCGGGAGGTGCCGTCGG